>NZ_JBFAWA010000013.1:0-269636 GCF_040680035.1 Nonomuraea sp. NPDC052116
GGGGCGGCCCCCCCGGGCCCGGGGGGGGGGGGGCCGCCGGGGATGGGGGGGCCCCCCCGCGCGCCGGGCGCGGCGGCCGCCCTCGCCCCGCACCCCCCCGGCCCCCGGGCTCAGCCGTCCAGGGCTAGCTTTCCAGGGCTAGCTTTCCAGGGCGGAGGCCAGGCGGCGGGCCAGGCCGGTGTTGCGCCGGTGGCCGATCCGGTGGACGGCCAGCTCCAGCGCCTCCCGCTGGCCCACCAGCACCACCCACGCCTTCGCCCTGGTCACCAGGGTGTAGAGGAGCTTGCGGCGGAGCATGATCCCGCCCGACTCGGCCACGATGGGCGCCACCACGAACGGGTATTCGCTGCCCTGCGACCGGTGCACGCTGATCGCGTAGGCGTGGGTCAGGTCGTCGAGCTCGTCGAAGCCGTAGCGCACCCGCTCGCCGTCGTCGGTGAGGATCTCGATCGTGCGCTCCTCCTGCACGACCGCCGTCACCGTGGCGGTCTCCCCGTTGAAGACGCCTTTGTCGTAGTTGTTGCGGATCGGCATGACCCGGTCGCCCACACGGAACACCGACGCGCCCGACCAGTGCTCCGGCTTGTCGTCGGCGGCCGGGTTGAGCTGGTCCTGGATCAGGCGGCCGAGCGCGGTGGCGCCCGTCTCGCCCTTGCGCATCGGGCACAGCACCTGCACCTGGTCGGGCTCGACGTTCTGCTTGCGCGGGATCGCCACCATCGCCAGGTGGGCCACCCGCCGCGCCACCTGGGCGGGGTCGTCGAGCTCCTCGAACCAGAACCCGCCGCCGGCCGTCCTGACCGGGAGCCGGCCGGCGCGGATGCGGTGGGCGGCGTCGATGATGCCGCTGCCGCCCGCCTGCCGGAAGACGTGGGTGAGCTGGACCCGCGGGACCGCTTCCACGCGCAGCAGGTCGGCGAGCACGTCGCCGGGCCCGATGCTGGGCAGCTGGTCGCCGTCGCCGATGAGCAGCAGATGGCTCCCGGACGGCACGGCGGCGGCCAGCCGGGTGGCCAGGTGGAGGTCGAGCATGGACGCCTCGTCCACCACGATCAGGTCGGCCTGCGACGGCGTCTCGTCGAACAGCGTCTCCGGGTCGGGATCGGGCTGCCGGGCGAGCATCCGGTGGATGGTCATCGCCGGCAGCCCGGTCAGCTCCGACAGCCGCTTGGCCGCCTTGCCCGTGGGCGCGGTGAGCGTGACCGTGCCGCCCGCCGCCCTGACCGTGGTCGCGATGGCCTTCACCGTGTGGCTCTTGCCGCACCCGGGACCGCCCGTGATGATGGAGACGGTGCTGGTCAGGGCCATGTTGACGGCGGTCTGCTGGTCCTCGTGGAGCCCGGGGTCGTCGGGGAAGGCGCGCAGGGGGAGCGTCGAGCGGGCCCGCATGAGCCGGGCGATCTGCTCGGTCAGCGCCGCCTCCCGGCCGTGCACGTGCTTGGCGTACGCCACCGCCTGGCCCGGCTGGCCGGGCGCGGCCTCCACGACCACCCGGCGGTCGGCCACGAGCGCGTCGATCATCGGGCGCACCAGCTCCTGGTCCTGCTCGATCAGCTCCGCAGTCTCCCGCACCAGCGCGGGCACCGGCACGAAGCAGTGGCCGTCGCGGCTCCCCGCCGCCTCCAGCCGGTCGAGCAGCGCCGCCTTGACCCGCTGCGGGCTGCGCTCGGGCACCCCCGACTGCAGCGCGATCTTGTCGGCGATCCGGAACGCGATCCCCCGCACCCGCCCGATCAGCCGGTACGGGTCGGTGGCCAGCACCTCGTCGGCGTCCTGCCCGAACACCTGGTAGATCTTGGCCGCCAGCAGCGGGCTGACCCCGAGCCCCTGCAGCGTCACCATCAGCGCGGCGATCGCCTTCTGCTCCTGCCACGCCTGGACGATCTGCCCCTGCCGCAGCGGCCCGATGTTGACGACCTCGGTGAGCCGCTCGGGCTCGCTGTCGATCACCTTGAGCGTGGCCTCGCCGAAGTGGTCGACGATCGCGTAGGCCAGGCGCGGCCCGATGCCCCTGATCAGCCCCGACCCCAGGTAGATCCGGATGGCCCGGACCGACGAGGGCACGATGCGCTCGCACCCGCTGACCGCGAAGCGCCGCCCGTAGCGGGGATGGCGGCCCCACTCGCCGAAGATCCGCAGCGTCTCGCCGGGCTGCGCCCCCGCCAGCGCCCGCCCGGTGGCCACGAAGTCGGGCTCGCCGTCGGCGCTCATGCGCGCGACGGTGTATTCGTCCTCCCGGACGTAGACGAGCTGCTCGACCGACGCCTCCACACCGCAGATCCAACCACCTGGCACCGACAAGGTCACATGGCGGTCGGATATGTCGCCGGTTCGGCGTCGCCCCACGGCTCGCCGTGCAGCGGGTGCAGCGCCCTGGTCTCGTCCAGCCAGATGAAGGCGTCGTAGCGGCCGCCCACCACCGTGGGCACGTAGTTGCCCCTGAGCTCCCGCTCGGGGTGGTACACGACGCCGACCGCCCGGTGCCCCATCGGCTCGTCGTACCAGGCGGGTCTCGACCACTTGGGCGGGACCACGAACAGCACCTCGGGCTCGACGACGGCCTCGTGCAGCAGCGCCTCCAGCGACGCGGGCCGCGCCGGCGGCACCCGCATGACGTGGTGCTGCGAGCCCCAGGCGGTCGCGGCCACCACGGACCCGCGATGGGTGCCGAACCCCACCAGCACCGCGTCGTCACCGTACCGCTCCCGGGCCAGTTGCCCGAGGTTGGTCATGCCCGCGGCGGCCATGTCCGTGGCGCGGGCGTCGCCCACGTGGGTGTTGTGCGCCCACACCACGCCCTTGGCGTCGGAGAAGTCCGCGAGCCGGGCCATGGTGTCGGCCATGTGGACGTCCCTGACGTTCCAGGACTCGGGGCCGCCGCGCATCATGGAGCGGTAGTAGCGCTCGGCCCCGGCCACGACCTCGGCGTTCTGGCGCGCGCTGTAGCCCTGCTCGTCCCCGGGCGCCGCGCGGACCACGGCCTGGAGCAGCCGCACGACCTCGTCCTCGCAGCCCTCCGGGACCAGCCGGGTGGCCAGGCCGTACTGCTGCGGGTCGTGGCCGTAGGACTCGAAGCAGTACAACGCGTCGATGACCGGCTCCATCTCCTGCGGCAGCCGGGCGGCGGCGTAGCGGCGCACGGCGCGCAGCGAGTCCCACAGGCTGTAGACGTCCAGGCCGTGGAAGCCGCAGCGCTCCTCGCGCGGCAGCGCGGCGTTGTAGCGCCGCAGCCACCGGCAGAACTGCACGACCTCCTCGTTGGCCCACATGAACGTCGGCCAGCGCTCGAACGTGTAGAGGGCCTCGAAGGGATCGGTGTCGCCGGTCACGGCCCGATGCACCCGTTCGCAGTCGGGCCAGTCGCCCTCGACCCCGACGAAACCGAATCCCTTCTCGGCGATCAGCCGGCGGGTCAGCTCCGCCCGCCAGGTGTAGAAGTCATGCGTCCCGTGGCTGGCCTCGCCGATCAGCACGAACCGCGCCTCGCCCACGCGTTCCATCAGCGGGTCGAGGTCCCCCGGGCCGGTCAGCGGCAGGGCCGAGCGGCGTACCTCGTCGAGAACCGTCATTCGTCCTCCTCCGCGAGCACGCGCAGGCATTCGCGGGCCAGCTGGAGCTCCTCGCGCACCTGCACCACCATGACGGGGACGGCCGCGTCGTACGCGCTGACCGGCCCGTCGTCGTGGCGGTTGCCGAGCGCGGGAGGCTCGATGCCGAGCAGCCCGAGGCGGGCGCAGACGGCCTCGCGCACCTCGGGCTGGTCCCAGCCGATCTCCCCGGTGAACACCAGCGCGTCGATCCGCCGCAGCGAGGTGGCCGCGGCGGCGATCTCCCTGGCCACCCGGTGGCTGAACGCCTCCAGCGCCAGCTCCGCGACCGAATCGCCCTCCCGCGCGGCCGCCACCAGCTCGCGCGTGTCCCCCGAGAAGCCGCCCGACAGCCCCAGCAGGCCGGAGCGGCGCTCCAGCCCCTCGCTCAGCTCGTCCACCGTGAGATGGCCCGGCCCCAGCAGCCACATCAGCATCCCGGGATCCACGCTGCCCGAGCGCCGGGACATCGGCAGCCCCTCCAGCGGGGTGAAGCCCATCGAGGTGTCCAGGCTGCGCCCGCCCGACACCGCGCACACCGAGCAGCCGCCGCCCAGGTGCGTCAGCACGAGGTCCAGCTCCGCCGGCGGCCGGCCGAGCAGTTCGGCCGCCCGGTCGGCCGCCCACGCGTACGACAGGCCGTGGAAGCCGTAGCGCCGCAGCCCGTACTTCTCCCGCCAGGACAGCGGCAGCGCGTAGACCGCGGCCTCCTCCGGCAGGCCGGCGTGGAAGGCGGTGTCCGGGCAGAGCACGTGCGGCAGGGCAGGCAGCTCCGCGCGGGCCGCGTCCAGCAGGGCCAGCGCCGGCGGCAGGTGCAGCGGCGCCAGGCTCGTCAGGCCACGCAGCCCTTCGGCCGTCTCGTCGTCGGCCACCGCCGGGGTGCGGACGAGCTCGCCGCCGTGCACGAGGCGGTGTGCCACGGCGCGGATGTCGCGCCCGAAGTGCCCGCCGAGGAACGACGACAGCTCCCGCCTGGCCGAGCCGGGGTCGACGGCGCGTTCGGTGTGCACGCAGTCCAGCACGCAACCGCCCTCCACCAGGTCAAGGCGGAAGCTCGACGACCCGGCGTTGACGGTGAGTATCGCCGCCGACTCCGTCACCTGCTCGTCGATCGACACCCCCATGCCCGCTCGGCTACCCCTCATCTCAGGCGCAAAACGGACATCGCGCTTTACCGCCCTCAGAGATTGCCTCGTCTGGAGGTCGGGTAGTCGTGCGCCATGGACATCACCCTGAAGGTGAACGGATCGTCACATTCTGTGCACGTGGACCCTCGGATGTCGCTGCTCGACCTGCTCCGCGAACGGCTGGGCCTGATCGGCGCCAAGAAGGGCTGCGACCACGGCCAGTGCGGGGCCTGCACGGTCCTGATCGACGGGCGGCGGGCCAACTCCTGCCTGGCGCTGGCGGTGGCGATGGACGGCTCGGAGATCGTCACCGTCGAGGGGCTGATGGAGGGTGAGGAGCTGCATCCGCTGCAGGCCGCGTTCATCGAGCACGACGCCTTCCAGTGCGGCTACTGCACGCCGGGGCAGCTCTGCTCGGCGGTGGGGATGCTGGGTGAGCAGGGCCCGAGCGCGATCACCGGCGATCTCCGCGAGGACCCCGGCCTGACGCCGGAGGAGATCAGGGAGCGCATGAGCGGCAACCTGTGCCGGTGCGGCGCCTACGTCAACATCGTCAGCGCCATCGCCGAGGTCGCGCCGTGAAACTCTTCGAATACACCCGGGCGGGCAGCGCGGCGGACGCGGTGCGCAGGTTCGGGCCGGGCGCCATGTACCTGGGCGGCGGCACCAACCTGGTGGACCTCATGCGGCTGGGCGTGGCCGAGCCGGACCGCCTGGTGGACGTCGGCAAGCTGCCGCTCGACGCCATCGAGCAGGCCGGCGACCGGCTCCGCGTCGGCGCCGCCGTGCGCAACAGCGATCTGGCGCTCCACCCCCTGGTGCGCTCCCGCTACCCGATGCTGGCCCGGGCGGTGCTGTCCGGCGCCTCCGGTCAGGTGCGCAACATGGCCACGGTGGCCGGCAACCTGCTGCAGCGCACCCGCTGCCCGTACTTCCAGGACGTGACCCGGCCGTGCAACAAGCGCCAGCCCGGCTCCGGCTGCCCGGCCATCGAGGGCGACCACACGAACCTGGCGATCCTCGGCACCTCGCACGCCTGCGTGGCCACCCATCCGTCGGACATGGCGGTCGCGCTGGCCGCGCTGGAGGCCGAGGTGCACGTCACCGGCCAGGGCGGTGACAAGATCGTCCCGATGCCGGGGCTGCACCGGCTGCCGGCCGACGCGCCCGAGCGGGACACCGTGCTGGAGCCGGGCGACCTGATCACCGCCGTGGAGCTGCCCGCCCCGCCGCCGGGCGCCTCGCTCTACCGCAAGGTACGCGAGCGGGCGTCGTTCGCCTTCGCCCTCGTGTCCATCGCCGCCGTGCTCGACGTCCGCGACGGCACCGTCACCGGCTGCCGCATCGCGCTCGGCGGCGTCGCCCACGCGCCATGGCGGGCCGAACGCGCCGAGCAGGTCCTCGTCGGCGGCCCGGCGACCGGTGAGGCGTTCCGCACCGCCGCCGAGGCCGAGCTGGAACAGGCCCGTCCGCTCCCGCGCAACGACTTCAAGGTGCCGCTGACCCGCAATCTGATCGTCCGCACGCTTGAGGAGCTGACGCCGTGAACCGCGTCGAGGGCCGCGTCAAAGTCGCCGGGCTGGCCACGTACGCCGCCGAATACCCGGTCGAGGGCGTCACCTACGCCTATCCCGTGCAGTCGCGGATCGCCAAGGGCCGCATCAGGCGCATCGACGTCCGCGACGCGCTCGCCATGCCCGGCGTGCTGGCCGTGCTGTCCAGCGAGGACCCGCCCCGGCTGGGCCCGGCCGCCGAGGGCGAGCTGGCGCTGTTCCAGAGCCGGGAGGTCGCCTACCGCGGCCAGTTCGTGGCCGCCGCCGTGGCCGACACCTACGAGAACGCCCGCGCCGCCGCCGACGCGATCGTCGTCGAGTACGAGCAGGACATCCACGACGTGGCCCTGCGCGCCGACCACCCCAACCTGTACCAGCCGGAGACCGTCAACCCCGGCTTCCCGTCCGACACCGTGAAGGGCGACGTCGAAGCCGGGCTCAACGCGGCCGAGACCGTCATCGACGTGACCTACACGACCCCCGTCCTGCACAACAACCCGATGGAGCCGCACGCTGCCCTGGCGCTGTGGGACGGCGAGGGCAGGCTGCTGGTGTACGACACCACGCAGGGCACGTCCTCGAGCCGCGACCTCCTCGCCCAGACCCTCGGCGTGTCCAGTGAGCAGGTGCGGGTGGTGTCCCGGCACGTCGGCGGCGGCTTCGGCTCGAAAGGCACCTCCAGGCCGCAGGCCGTGCTGGCCGCCCTGGCCGCCAGGGCCGTCGGCCGGCCCGTCAAGATCGTGCTGACCAGGCAGCAGATGTTCGACGTCACCGGCTACCGCACGCCCACGATCCAGCGGCTGCGGCTCGGCGCGGACGCCGACGGCCGGCTCACGGCGCTGGAGCACGTGGCCTACGAGCAGAGCTCGACGCTGGTGGAGTTCGCCGAGCAGACCACGACCCCGACCCGCGTCATGTACGCCACGCCCGCGCTGCGCACGGCCCACCGGCTCGTCCGGCTGGACGTCGCCACCCCGTCGTGGATGCGCGCCCCCGGCGAGTGCCCCGGCATGTACGCGCTGGAGTCCGCCATGGACGAGCTGGCCTACGCCGCCGGCATCGACCCGATCGAGCTGCGCGTCCGCAACGAGCCGGAGACGGAGCCGGACAGCGGCCTGCCGTTCAGCTCCCGCAACCTGGTCGCCTGCCTGCGCGAGGGCGCCCGCCGCTTCGGCTGGGACCGGCGCGACCCCGAGCCGGGCCGCCGCCAGGAGGGCGAGTGGCTGGTCGGCACCGGCGTCGCCGCCTCCACCTACCCGGCCAGGCGCAGCCCGTCGAAGGCCGTCGTCACCATGCGGGAGGGCGACTTCCTCGTCCAGGTGGCCGCCGCCGACATCGGCACGGGCGCGCGTACCGCGCTGGCCGGGATCGCGGCCGGCGTGCTGCGCGTCGCGCCCGACCGGGTGCACGTCGAGCTGGGCGACAGCGACCTGCCGGACGCCCCGCTCGCGGGCGGCTCCATGGGCACGGCCTCGTGGGGCTCGGCGATCGTGCGCGCCTGCGAGCACCTCAAGGTGAACGGCACGGTGGGCCGCGCCGACACCACCGAGGAGGTCGCGCGGGACGCGGAGCTGGCCAGGCACGCGTTCGGCGCCCAGTTCGCCGAGGTGCGGGTCAACTCCGTGACGGGCGAGGTACGGGTGTCGCGCCTGCTCGGCGTCTTCGCCGCCGGGCACATCCTGGACGCCGAGCTGGCCAGGTCGCAGTTCATCGGGGGCATGACGATGGGCATGGGGATGGCGTTGATGGAGGAGACGTACACCGACGAGGAGTTCGGCGGCTTCCTCCGGCGCGACCTGGCCCAGTACCACGTGCCCGCCTGCGCCGACGTGGAGCGGATCGAGGCGGTCTGGCTGGACGAGGAGGACGACGACCTCAACCCCATGGGCAGCAAGGGCATCGGCGAGATCGGCATCGTCGGCACGGCCGCCGCCGTCGGCAACGCCGTGCACCACGCCATCGGCCGCCGCGTGCGCGATCTGCCCATCACTCCGGCCAAGATCCTGCGGGCGAGGTTTTAGCGCGCCCCGCCAAGGAAGGAGAAGTCTCTCGTTCCGGAGTCGGGAGGCGGCGTGAAGAACGAGTCGGATCAGGAGCGCGCGGACCGGAACTTCGTGGAGCTCTTACAGGGCGCGCGCGTGGCGGTGACCGGGGTGCAGGTGCTGTTCGCGTTCCTGCTCACGGTGCCCTTCTCGGTCGGGTTTGGCAGGCTGGACCCGCCCGACCGGTGGCTGTTCTACCTGGCGCTGGTCAGCGCGGCGGTCGCGTCCATCTGCTACATCGCGCCGACCGCCCAGCACCGCGTGCTGTTCCGGCAGGGGCGCAAGGAGACCCTGGTACGGCGCTCCAACCTCTACGGCATCGTCGGCGCGCTCGCGCTGGCCGTGTCGATGGCGACGGCCACCATGCTCGTGATCGACTACCTGTTCGGCCCCGCGCTGGGCTGGACCACCGGCGGGATCCTGGCCGCGCTGGCCCTGTGGACCTGGTTCGGCCAGGCGGCGCTCAACCGCTCGGACGATCAGTCCTCCGAGGGGAGCTCGGTGTCGTCGTCCGCGCGCTCGCGCGAGTAGGCGCCCCGCGCCACCATGTACGCCGCGACCGACACGGTGATCACCTGGGAGATGCCCGCCAGCAGCAGCGGCCCGGCGTTCGCCCAGGTGGGCCGGTGCAGCCACATGGCCAGCAGCACCAGCAGCACGCCGAGCACCTGCGGTTTGGTGCCCGCGTGCATGCGGTCCAGCGTGGTGCGGAACCGGACGAGCCCGGCCCCGGCCGACAGCGCCAGCGTCGCGCCCAGCAGCAGGCAGGCCGCCGCCGCAATGTCGAGCCACATGTCGAGCCGGCTCATCGGGACCTCCCCGAGAAGAAGCGGGCCAGCGACACGGACCCGACGAACCCCAGCAGCGACAGCACCAGCAGGATCGGCAGATCCGAATAGTCGTCCCTGGCCACGGCGAACGCCCCGACGCCGCACATGCACAGCGACGTCATCACGTCGACCGCGACCGCCCGGTCCAGCATCGTAGGACCGCGCGCCACCCGGTAGAGCGTGGCCGCCGCCGCGCATCCGAGCAGCCCCAGCGTCACGAGGTACACCACGGTCACGGCAGCTCCTCCCGGTCCCGCCGGGTGCCGAACGCCGCCACGATGCGCGACTCCAGCCCGGCCACGTCCGCCCGCACCGCCTCGGTGACGTCTCCCGGACGTCCCAGCACGTGCAGGTCCAGCTCGCGCTCCTTGGGGTAGGCCTCCACGACGAGGCTGCCGGGCACGGTCGACAGCGCGACCATGATCATCACGGTCATGGACTCCGACGACGTGCGCAGCCGTACCCGGACGATCTGGGTGGGCGGCACGCCGGGCCGCACCACCCAGACCACCACCCGCACGGTCGAGACCACCAGGTCCCGGCCGAACCAGAGCAGGAAGTCCACCAGCGCCACCGGATGGACCCTGATACCGGGGTCGAGGACGGGCAGCGGCAGCAACCACGTCACCACCAGCGCGACCGCGAGCCCGCCCAGCACGTTGCCGGCGGAAAGCTCGCCCCACAACGTCACCCACACCACCGCCAGCCAGGCGATCAGCGCCAGCCGCGGCTTCACGGCCGCCCCCCGAGCACGGCCGTGACGTACGGCTCGCGGGCCATCAGCTCGGCGGCGGCCCGGTGCGTGAACGCCGACAGCGGCCCGGCCAGCACCGTGAACGACAGCCCCATCGCGACCAGCGCCGCCACCGACGCCGTCAGCGCCCCCGGGACGGCCGTCGTGGTGACGGTCGGGTCCTCGCCGGTGTACTCCTCGCTCTCCACGACCGTGCCCGCCCGCACGGCCCGCGGGCCGCGCCAGAACGCCTTGCTCCACGTCTGGGCCACGGCGTACAGGGTGAGCAGGCTCGTCACCAGCCCTCCGGCCACGAGGGCGACGGGCAGCGGGCGGCCGTCGGCCATGCCCGCCTGCACCAGCATCAGCTTGCCGAGGAAGCCGGACATGGGCGGGATGCCCGACAGGTTCATGGCGGGCACGAAGAACAGCACGGCCAGCAGGGGTGCGGTCGTCATCAGGCCGCCGAGCCCGTTCACCGAGGTGGTGCCGGTGCGCCGCTCCACCAGCCCGGTCACCAGGAACAGGGTCGTCTGCACGGTGATGTGGTGCACCACGTAGAAGATCGCCCCGGCCAGCCCGGCCACCGAGGACAGGCCGACGCCGAACACCATGTAGCCGATGTGGCTGACCAGCGTGAACGAGAGCATGCGCTTGAGGTCGGTCTGCGCGACCGCGCCCAGCACGCCCGTCAGCATCGTGGCCAGCGCCACCCACATGAGCAGCGTCGACACCGGCCCGCCCGGGAACAGCAGCGCCTCCAGACGAATGATCGAGTAGACGCCGACCTTGGTCAGCAGGCCCGCGAACACGGCCGTGGCCGGGGCGGGCGCGGTGGGATAGGAGTCCGGCAGCCAGGCCGACATGGGGAAGATCGCCGCCTTGATGCCGAACGCCAGCAGCAGCGTCAGCTCCACCAGCAGCGCCACCTGCACGGGCAACGTGGCGAACCGCTCGGCGAGCTGCGCCATCGACAGCGTCCCGGTGGCCGCGTACGTGACTCCCAGCGCGATCAGGAACAACATCGACGAGGCCAGGGCCATCAGCGTGTACGTGGCGCCCGCCCGGATCCTGGACTCGGTGCCGCCGAAGGTGAGCAGCACGTACGAGCCGCTCAGCAGCAGCTCGAACGCCACGTACAGGTTGAACAGGTCACCCGACAGGAACGCGTCCGCCACCCCGGCCACCATGACCAGGAACGCCGGATGGAAGATCGCCATGGGGGCGTCGTGCTCCTGCGCGGCGTAGGCGTTGGCGACCGAGTACACCATGACGCAGAACGTCACCGCCGACGACACCAGCAGCACCAGCGTGGACAGGCGGTCGGCCACCAGGCAGATGCCGACGGGCGCAGGCCAGCCGCCCAGCTCGGTGACCAGCGGGCCGCGGGTGTCGGCGGCGACCAGCAGCAGCGCGGAGACGACGACCGAGATGGCGAGCGTGACCAGGCTGATGAGCGACTGCAGCCGGCGCAGCCGCCCCCCGATCGCCAGCTTCACGCCGGCGGCCAGGAGCGGCAGCAGCACGGGCACGCAGATCAGCCTCTCCACCGGGATCAGCCCTCGCCTTCCGGCTCGGGCACGCGGCTCTCCACGGTCAGACCTCGCCTTCCGGTCCGGGCACGCGGCTCCTCATGGTCAGTCCTCGCCTTCCAGCTCGGGGTCCTGCGCGAGGGCCTGGCGCTCCCGCTCCTCCCTGATGGCCGCCCGCATCTGCCTGCGCGCCTCCCGCTGTCGTGCCTTGAGCCTTCTCCGCATCGCCCGCTCCCTGGCCGCCTGCTCCTCCCGCCCCCGCGTGTGCTGCTCGCGCAGCTGCTCGATGCGCTCGGCGTTGTCCAGGGCGGCCGCGTCCTCGCGCCGCCCCGCCTCCTCGAAGCGCAGGTGCACCTCCTCCTCGGTCAGCCCCTCCTGCCGCCGCTCGCGCATCCACCGTTCGAGCTCGTCGTGCACCCTGGAGATGCGCTGCTCCAGGTCGGCCTCCTGCAGCCGCTCGCGCTCGGCCTGCTCGGCCGCGAGCTTGGCCAGCTCGGCGCGCTGCTCGGCGACCAGCCGCCGGTAGGCGTCCCGCCGGGCGCGCACGGCGTCGCTCAGCTCGCCGCGCCGGGCGCGCAGCCGTACGCGGCGGTCCTCGGTGTCGTCCTGGACCTCGTCGCTCCCGGACAGCTGCCACGACCGGTGCGCCAGGGCCAGCAGGAACGCCGTCACCCCCAGGGTGATCACGATCGCGGTGAGCACCATGGCCTGCGGCAGCGGGTCGGCCCGCCCGCCGACGTCCACGAAGGGCGGGCCGCCCGGGTCGCCGCCCGCGGTGACGATCAGCAGGTTGATGCCGTTGCCCAGGAGGACGACGCCGGCCAGCACCCGTACCAGGCTCCGCTCCAGCAGGAGCGTGACCCCGGTGGCCACCATCGCGAAGCAGGCCAGGAAGGGCAGCAGGGTGACGGTCACACGCTCTCCTGCCGGTCCAGCTCGGCGCCGAGGGAGCGCAGGATGTCCTGGACCATGCCGACGACGGACACGTACACGCCGAGGTCGAACAGCAGCCCCGTGGACACGTGCAGGTGCCCGGCCAGGGGCACGCTCACGTCCACGGTCAGCAGGTCGAGCGCCGCCCGCCCGAACAGCAGCCCGATCAGCGCCGTGCCCGCCGACAGCGTGAGCCCGGCGCCCATGAGCACCCCGGCGTGCACCGGGAGCGCGGCGGCCAGCTCGTTCCGCCCGCCCGCCAGGTAGCGCACGGTGATCGCGAGCCCGGCCACGATGCCGCCGGCGAACCCGCCGCCGACCTCGCTGTGCCCGATGAACAGCAGGAACACCGAGAGCACCAGCACGGTGTGGAACGTCAGCCGGGCCACCACCTCGAACGCCAGCGCCCGCTGCCCGCGCGGCAACGTGGCCGACAGCCAGCGGGTGCGCTCGACGGGCGGCCCCGCGACCGGCTCGATGTGGTACGACCTGCGCCGCAGGAACACCAGGCTCGTCACGCCCAGGGTCAGCACGACGAGCACCGTGCTCTCGCCCAGGGTGTCCCAGGCGCGCAGGTCGACGATGAGGGCGCTGACGATGTTCCGGGCGCCGGCCTGCCCGGCGGCCGCCTCCAGGTGCGCGCCGACCGGCTCGGCGGTCCGCGCGCCCATCGCCAGCATGCCCGCGCCGGTGACCACCACCCCCACGGCCAGCCCGAGCGCCATCCTGAACGGGAACGGCAGCCGCCCCCTGACCGGGCCGAGCGGCAGCCGCCGCAGCACCAGCGCGAACATGACCAGGCTCACCGTCTCGGCCAGGAACTGGGTGAGCGCCAGGTCGGGCGAGCCGTGCGCGAGGAACAGCAGCGCCGTGCCGTACCCGGTGAGGCCGACGACCAGGGCCAGCAGGATGAACGCGCGGGCGAACAGCGCCAGCACGGCCGCCGCCACCGTCAGGACGGCGGCGACGGGCTGCTCGGGGCGCTGCCAGAGGACGACGGGCACGCCGAGGTGGGGCGGGCCGCCGGAGGCGAGGGAGAACACGCCGACGCCGACCGCGGCCAGCAGGGTGAGCGTCAGGTAGTCGGGTACGGACCCGCGCTGGATGAAGCCGGTGAGCTGGATGGCGAAGCGGTCGAGCCGCTGCACGAGCGCCCAGAAGACCTGCCCGGAGTCGACCACGTGCAGCGCCGCCCCTACCCTGGCCACGGGCTCCCTGGCCAGGAACAGCGCCACCCCGGCCGCCACCGACACCGCCGACAGCAGGAGCGGCAGGGTGAAGCCACCCCACGGCGCCAGATGGACCTCATGCCCTTTAACGCGAAATGTCCCGATATATCCGGAAAAGGTGGAGGCGAGCCACCCGGCGAACGGCGTCAGGACCAGCCCGAGCAGCGACAGCAGCGCGGCAGGTCCCGTCATGGCCGCGGGCATGCGATGCGTCTGCCGCGCCGCCACCCCCGGCTTGTCGCAGAACGCGCCCCACAGGAACCGCAGCGTGTACGCCGCCGTCAACGCCGACCCGGCCACCACGCCCGCGAGCACGACCGGCGCGCCCATGAGCGCCTCCAGCGCGGCCTCCTTGCCCGCGAACCCCGCCAGCGGCGGCAGCCCCGCCATCGACGCCCCCGCCAGCACCGCGACCCCGCACACCCACGGCATCGACCGGCCGACCCCGCTCAGCTCGCGCAGGTCGCGGGTGCCCGCCGCGTGATCGACGATGCCCACCACCAGGAACAGCGCGGCCTTGAACAGCGCGTGCGCCGGCAGCATGCCCGCGCCGGCCAGCGCCGCGCCCCCGTCGCCGGAGCCGAACAGCACCGTGAGGAAGCCGAGCTGGCCGACCGTGCCGTAGGCGAGCAATCGCTTGAGATCCGTCTCGCGCAGCGCCCGCCACCCGCCCAGCACCATCGTGACCAGGCCGAGCGGCACCGCCGCCGCCCGCCAGACCGTCAGGTCCCCGAGCGCGGGACCGAGCCTGGCCAGCAGGTACACGCCGGCCTTCACCATGGCGGCCGCGTGCAGGTAGGCCGAGACGGGGGTGGGTGCGGCCATGGCGGCCGGCAGCCACATGCTGAACGGGAAGATCGCCGACTTCGACAGCGCGCCGGCCAGGATGAGCACGACGGCGACGGGGCCCGCGTGGGGCGGGTGCGCGACGATGTCCGAAACGCGGTACGTGCCCGCGGCCTGCCCGAGCAGGACGAACCCCGCCAGCATGGCCAGGCCGCCGAACGTGGTGACCATCAGCGCCTTCATGGCGGCCTGCCTGCTCAGCCTGCTCTCGGGGTCGTACCCGATGAGCAGGTAGGAGAAGACGGTGGTCAGCTCCCAGAAGACGTACAGCAGGAGCAGGTCGTCGGCCGCCACCAGCCCCAGCATCGACCCGGCGAAGCCCGTCATGAAGCAGCCGTAGCGCCCGAGCCCTTCGTCGTCCCGGCTGAAGTAGCGGGAGCTGTAGATCATGACCAGCGCGCCCACGCCGGTGACCAGCGACATCATCAGCACGGCCAATGCGTCGGCGCGGAAGGACAGCTCCAGTCCCAGCACGGGCGCCCAGGCCGCGCTCTCCCGCGGGGGCAGCCACAGCAGGACGGCGAGGAAGGCGATGCCCGGGGGAAGGGCGAGCACGGCCAGGGACGTGCGCCTGACCAGCCAGGGAGCGCACACCGCCGCCACCGCGTGCAGGACCAGCAGCGACTCCATGGGCTCCTCGGGAGGGACTTTTCCGGCTACGTCCGTCAATCTCTCCCGGCACGGGACGCGTGCCCCGCAGGCGCGACCGTGGTTGACCCGAACGACACCAGTCCCACACCGTGGTGTGGGACTGGGGGAACAGGGGCTTACACCTTGGCGGAGCAGGCTCCGGGCCGCGGCGGGACGACCGTGATCAGGTAGCGGTCGATCTGCTTCTCCACGCAGCTCGAACCGCCGCTGTACGCGGTGTGCCCGTCGGCGTCGTTGGTCAGCAGCACGCCCTTCGACAGCTGGGACGCCAGCGCCTTCGCCAGGCCGTACGGCGTGGCCGGGTCGCGGGTCGTGCCCACCACCACGATCGGCGGCGAGCCCTGGGCCCGCACCTTCTTGGCGAACCTGGTGCCCTTGACCGGCCAGTACGGGCAGCGCGACTCGGGGTGGTCGAGGCAGTTGATCGCCATGAGCGCCTCGTACCGGTTGTCGTAGCTGCCGTCGGCCCGCCGGCCGTTGTAGTCGTCGGCGAGCAGCAGCAGCTTCGTGCCGTCGCCCTTGAACGCGTCCGCCAGCGCGACCCGCAGCGTCGGCCAGTAGGCCACCGCGTAGAGGGCGTTCATGACGCCGGTCCGCGCGACGGCCTCGCTGACCTGCCGGCCGTCGTAGGTGTTGCGCAGCGGCGCCTGGTCGGCCCGCTTGTACAGCGCGTCCAGCCGCTTCCAGGCCGCGCTGACGGAGTGCTTCTTGAACGGGCAGTCCTTGGCCTTGAAGCAGTCGCGCATGAACGACTCGGTCGCCACCTGGAAGCCCTTGGCCTGCGACCGGGCGAACTCGACGCCGGTCTGGTTCGGGTTCTCGGCGCCGTCGAGCACCATGGCGCGGATCCTCGTGGGGAACAGGTCGGCGTACCTGGCGCCGAGGTAGGTGCCGTACGACCAGCCGAGGTACGTCAGCCGTCGCTCGCCCAGCGCGACCCGCATCACGTCCATGTCCCTGGCGGCCTCGCCGGTGCCGACGTGCGCGAGGAGCTGCTTGCCCGCGTTCTTCGCGCAGGCGCCGGCGAACGCCTTGGCCCACTGCTTGGCCTGCTTGACCTCGGTGCGGTTGTCGGGCGTCGGGTCGGTGGCGAAGAGCGCGTCGAGGCCGAGCGTGCCGAGGCAGCGCACGGGAGCCGAGGCGCCCACGCCGCGCGGGTCGAAGCTGACCACGTCGAACCGCTGCCTGAGAGAAGGGGACACCATGGTCTTCGCGGCCTTCAACGAATCGACGCCGGAGATGCCCGGGCCGCCGAAGTTGAGCACGATCGACCCGATCTTCTTTCCGGTGGCGCGCAACCGGACCAGGCTGATCTTGATCTGCCTGCCGCCGGGCTTCGAATAGTCGAGCGGGACCCGCAATTTCCCGCATTCATATCCGTTGCCACAGGAGGACCAGGCCACCCGCTGACCGTAATAAGCGTCGAGCCCGCCGGCCCCGGTCGCCCGCGCCGGCCCCGCCAGACCGGCGGCGGCGATCAAGCCTGCGATGGCGGGCGAAATGATGGTGATTAGACGTCGCATGAATAGAACGTGAATGTGAATGCTTGCGGCGGCCTTTAAGGGCGCTGGAATAGATCGTCTGCAAGCGCGAATTCGGGGCTCGCCCATGCGCCGCCCTCGACAAGGTAATCGGATGGTAGTGCTCGGGCGCCGAATCGCGCCGATCCCGCGTCAGGCGCGGGGACGTGTCGTACCGAACTCCGCCATCCCGGCCCCCGTTCCCCTGCCGCCGCCGTACCCTCGGTGATCTGCGCGCAAACCGGGGCCGGGTCGTGGGGGCTTCCCGCTACGGTTGCGCGCGTGGAAATCGTGCGGCGAGGGGAGCGGGGCGATGGCTGAGCCGCCACGGGTGCCGCCGGAGATGTTCCGGTTCGCCACCACCGACCGGGCAGACCTGAACACCGCGGTCCTCTACGCCTTCGGCGAGGCCGGCGAGCGGCTGGAGACGGCGCTCACCGTGGAGGCGGCGCGGGAGCGGCTGCGGGCGGTGGGCTGGTACGCGCCGGTCGGCGAGCAGGAGCTGACCGCGACGCTCAAGCAGCTCGCGGGGTGGGGGCTGCTCGACGTCATCTTCAACCACGCCGGCAGCTTCGCCACCGCCGAGGAGTACGAGCGCAAGAACCTGCAGTACTCGCTGACCAGGCGCGGCGAGGCGGCCTTCGCCGGCGTGCGGCACGCGATGGCGGTGCTGGCCTCCGCCGGCGCGCTGCAGACCGCGGTGCTCGACGCCATCGCCGACCGGCTGGGGGAGCTGGAGTCGCTGCTGCGCGACCCGGACCCCGGGCGCAACCGGCGCATCTTCGCGAGCCTGCGGGAGCTCGAAGGCCACCTCGACGGACTGCGCGACAACACCAGGCAGTTCAACGGCGAGCTGCAGCGGCTGCTGCGTGTCGAGGGGACCGACCTCACCACGTTCCACGAGGTCAAGGGGGCCACCGTGGCCTACCTGCAGGAGTTCGTGAGCAATCTGGAGCAGCGCGGCGACACCATCGCCGCCGCCCTGCGCGGGGTGGCCGGGCACGGGGTCGCCGTGCTGCACGCCCGCGCGCTCGACGGGGCCGACCTGCCGAAGGCGCCGGGCACGGATCACGTCACGTCGTGGCTGGCGGCGCGGGCGGCCAGGTGGGAGGGCCTGTGCCGGTGGTTCGCGCCCGAGGACAGGCCGACCGACGGATCGGACGGCGGGCCGGACGACTGGGGGGAGCCGCGGATCCGCCGGCTCCATGACGTGGCGCGGCAGGCCATCGTGTCGCTGCTCCAGGTGCTCGACCGGATCACCGACTCCCGCCGCCGCTCCTCCAGCGCCGCCGCCGACTTCCGTACGCTGGCCCGCTGGTTCGCCGGCGCCCCGAGCGAGGACGACGCCCACCGGCTGTGGGACGCGGCGTTCGGGCTGGGCCCCGCCCGGCACGCGCACCTGGGGCACGCGGACGCGGAGCTGATCCCGGCCGGGGTGTCGTGGCGGGAGGCCGAGCCCGTGGAGGTGTCGGCGCTGCTGCGCTCGCGCGGGCGCACCGAGCGGATGGGCCGCACGGGCAAGGTGCGCGACGTCATCGCCCTGCGGGCCGAGCGCCAGGAGCGGGCCGGGAAGGAGCGGGCCGAGCTGGAGGCCGCCTGGTCGGCGCTGGCCACCACCGGGGCGACCCGGCTGTCGCAGCTGGGGGAGCTCGACCACGACACGTTCGGGCGCCTGCTCGACCTGCTCGGCAGGGCTTTGGCCGAGCGGCCCGACTCGACCGGGTTCCGGCGGGCCGTGACCTCGGACGGGCGGGTGGAGATCGTGCTGCGGGCCCCGGATGACGGCGCGGTGGCGGTGCTGCGTACGTCGGACGGCTGGTTCCGCGGCCCCGACTACCTCATCGACGTGCGCTCCCTGGGGCTCGCCCGCGTGGGCGGCACCCCCGCCTACCACGAGCAGGCGGCGGGCGCATGAGCAGCCTGGCCAACCAGCTCGTCAGAGCCGAGAAAGAGGAGATCGCGCGGGCGATCAGGACCCTGCTCGGCCGGCCGCTCGTGTCCCTGCACGACGACGCCGCCGCCTTCGACCTGATCAGAAAACGGCGGCAGCCGCTGATCCAGTGGTTCGACTACTTCTGCGGCTGGCGGCTGGTGGTGGAGCCGCGCCAGGGGTACGCCCGCCTCGTCAAGGTCAGATCCGAGGCGAGCGCCACCCGGCCCGCCCGGCGCCGCCGCACCACCAGGGCCCCGTTCGACCGCCGCCGCTACACGCTGCTCTGCCTCTGCGCCGCCGAGCTGCTCACCTCGCCGGTCACCACGATCGGCATGCTCGCCCAGCGCGTGGTCCAGGCCGCCGCCGTGGAGACGGGGGTGCCCGCGTTCGACCCGGTCAGGAGCGAGGAGCGGGCCGCGTTCGTGGACGCGCTCAAACAGCTGGAGCACTACGGCGCGATCACGGCCATGGACGGCGCGACCGACTCCTACCTCGACGACGAGGACGCCAAGGTGCTCTACCGCGTCGACACCACCCGCGTGATCAGGCTCCTCGCCGCCCCGGTGCCCCCGTCCCGCATCACCGCCGAGGGCGACGACCCGATGGGCCGGGTGCTCGGCACGCTCACCACCGAGCCCCGCTACGGCGGCGACGAGCCGACCGAGACCCAGCGCAACCTGTGGGCCAGGCACTCCCTCATGCGCCGCCTCCTCGACGAGCCCGTCGTCTACCGCGACGAGCTGACCCCCGAGCAGTCGGCCTACGCCGCCTCGCTCACCGGCCGCCGGATCATCCGCCGCGCCGCGGAGGAGGCCGGGTTCGTGCTGGAGGAACGGGCCGAGGGCCTCCTGCTCATCGACGCCGACGCCACCGCCACGGACACCAAGTTCCCCGACGACGGCAGCCACGCCAAGGTGGCTGCCCTGCTCCTGCTCGACCTGCTCGTCTCCGCCGGCCCCGTCCGGGCCGCGCGGGTCGACGCCGAGGCCACGGAGCTGCTGCGCCGCTTCCCGCAGTGGGCCAAGGCGTACCAGTCCGACGGCGGCGGGCCGCGGCTGGCCGCCGACGCGCTGGAGGTGCTCGAACTGTTCGGGCTGGCCCGCCGCACGGGTGACCGGGTCGCCGCCCTGCCTGCCGCGGCCCGCTACCGGGTCGACCGCGGCACGGCCGTCCAGGAGGATTCATGACAGTCACGGAGCTCACCGCCGCACTCACCACCGGCACGCGTGCCGCGCAGGGCATGGACGCCCGCTGGGTGCCCGTACGCGCGGGGATCCTGAACGTGTGGCGCTACTACGACGAGGTGTTCGAGTTCCACCGGGGCAGGCTGCTGCTGCGCGGGCCCAACGGCAGCGGCAAGTCCAAGGTGCTGGAGCTGCTGCTCCCGTACGTGCTCGACGCCAGCCTCAAGCCGAGCAGGCTGTCCACGTTCGGCGGCACCGAGCGCACCATGCACTGGAACCTCATGGGCGACGGCGCCACCGGCACCACCCGGGTCGGCTACGTGTGGCTGGAGTTCCGGCACGCCGACGGGCGCTGGTTCACGTGCGGCGCCCGGCTCCAGGCCACCGTCCACACCAAGAACGTCACCGCCGCGTACTTCACGACCGAGGCCCGCGTCGACGCCCCCGACGGCATCCGGCTCATCGGCGAAGGCGGCCAGCCCCTGACCAAGGCCCAGCTCGCCGAGGAGCTCGGCACGTCGGGCCAGGTCCACGAGTCCGCCGACGCCTACCGCGCCGTCGTGCGCCAGACGCTCTACCGGGCGCTCAACGAGCAGCGCTACGACTCGCTCCTCACCGCCCTGCGTCAGCTGCGCACCCCCAAGCTCTCCGAACGCCTCGACCCGGGCCTGCTGTCCGACCTGCTGTCGAGCGCCCTGCCGCCGCTCGGCGAGGGGGAGATCCACGAGATCGCCGAGGGGTTCGAGCGGCTCGACCGGCAGCGCGAGGAGCTGCGCCTGCTCGACCGCGACGTGGAGGAGGCCGACCGGCTGGCGGGCCGCCAGCGCGGGTACGCGCAGCGCGTCCTGCGCGCCGCCGCGGCCGCGGTGACGTCCGCGGGCCACACCCTCGACTCGCTGGCGGCCGAGGCCAAGGCCAAGCGCGAGGCGCTCAAGGAGGTCGAGGGCGAGCTGAACGCCACGACCGTGCGGCTCGGGGAGGAGGAGGCGCAGGAGCTGGCGCTGGCGGCGCAGATCGACGGGCTCAAGGAGAGCGAGGCGTACCGGGCGGGCTCCGAGCTGCACCGGCTCCGCATGGAGGCGCAGGCCGCCCACGAGACGGCCGCCCTGCTCCGCGACCAGGCGGGGGCGGCGGCCCGCTCGGCCGCCGCCAAGCAGGAGCTGTCGGCGCTGGCCGAGGCCGCCGCCCGCACCGCCGCCGCGCTGTCGGAACGTTCCAGAACGGAGGCCCGCCACGCGGCCGAACGCGCCGGGCTGCTGGCCGCCCACGAGGAGTCCGACCGCGCCGGATCCGGCCCGGAGCCGGACGAGGGTGATCAGGCCGTCCGAGCCACTGACGGGGCCGGCGCCGTGCACCGGGCCCGGGAGCTGCTGCGGGCCGCCGTCACCAGCCGCGCCGCCCAGATCCGGGAGGTACGCGCCGGAGCCGTCGAGCACCAGGAGGCCATCAACCGCCGCACCGCGGCCGAGCAGGACCGCGACCGCGCCCGCGACGACCTCGCCGCCGCCCAGGCCGCCCACGACGCGGCCGAGAGCCTGCGCGACGAGCGGGCCGCCAACCTGGCCGCCGCCCTGTCCGAATGGGCGGCCGGCTGCGCGCAGCTCAAGCTCGACGCGGACGAACTGGCGGGCCTGGCGGAGCGGTTCGAGCAGGCCGACGAGCTGGTGGGCACCGCCCGTACGGCGGCGGCCGTCAAGCTGGCCGCCCGCGAGCAGCACCTGACCGGCCTGCGCGACAAGCTGCTGGCCGAGCGCGGCGAGCTGATCCGCGAACGCGAACGCCTCAACGACCGGACCGTCCTCGACCCGCGCGCCACGCACGCCCGCGACATGGCCGCCAGGAAGGGACGCCCGGGGGCCCCGCTGTGGCGGGCCGTGGCGTTCAGGTCGGGCCTCGACCCCGTCGCCCAGGCGGGCGTGGAGGCGGCGCTGGAGGCGGCGGGCCTGCTGGACCTGTGGCTGCGCCCGGACGGCGGGTTCGACGCGGGGGAGCACGACGCGTTCGCGGTGGCCGCGCTGGCCAAGCCCGCGCCCGGCTACAGCCTGGCCCACGTGCTGCTCACGGAGGCGGACTCCCCGGTCAAAGCCGACACGGTGCTGGCCGGCATCGCGTTCGCGCCCAGCGCGATCGGCGTCGACCACCCCGCGGTCGTCGGCGCCGACGGCACCTGGCGGCTCGGACCCGCCGCCGGCCGCTGGGTCAAGCCCGAACCCTCCTACATCGGCGCCACCGCCCGCGAGCGCGCCAGGCGCCGCCGCGTCGCCGAGCTGGACGACCGGCTCGGCGAGCTCGCGGGCACGGTCGCCGAGTGCGACCACCTGCTCGCCGTGGTCGACGCCGACCGCGACACGCTGGCCGCCGAGCTGCGCCGCCGGCCCGCCCGGCGGTCGTACGCGGACGCGCTCGACGCGCTCGACGGGGCGGTGAAGAAGGTCGCGCTGCTCGAGGACCAGCTCAGGGCCTACGAACAGCGCCTGCACGACCGGGAGAAGGAGGTCGGCAGGACGCTGCGGCGGCTCACCGAGCTGGCGGCCGGCCACGCCCTGCCCACCGCGCCGCCCGCGCTCGACAACCTCGAAGAGGCCCTGCGCACCGCCGAGACGACCGGCACCGCCTGGCACGACCGGCGCGCCGACGCCCGCGCCGCCGCCGAGCGCGCGCAGCACGCCGCCGAGACCTCCGGCGAGTACCAGGACCTCGCCGTCAGGGCCGTCGAACGCGCCGAGGACGCCGCGGCCGGCGCCGTCACGCTGGCGGAGAAGCTCGCGGCCGTCGAGTCCACGGTCGGCGCCGAGCACCTGCGCGTGCTGGAGCGGCTCCAGGAGACGCAGGCCGCGTACCAGACCTGCCGCCGCCTCATCCGCTCGGTCAACGACGACCTGGCCCGCATGCACGCCCGGCTCGGCGAGCTCAGGGGCGAGCTGGGCACGGCCGAGGAGAAGCACGCCGAGGCGGGGCGGGTGCGGGACGAGGTGTCCGAACGCTTCCGCGGCCTGACGGCCGGGCACCTGGCGGCGGACGCGCGGGCGGCGGTCGAGCTGGCGCGCGACGCCGGGGTGCGGGCCGTGCTGGTCTCGGCCAGGGACGTCGCCGAGCAGCTCGCGGCGGTGCCGTACGAGCAGAAGAACGTCAAGGAGGCGGAGGCGCGGCTGCTGGACGCCTTCCACCACGCCAGGGAGATCCTCGCCGACCGCGCGGACCTGGAGCTGACGCCCGACGAGGACGTCCAGCTGCTGACCGCCACCGTCGCCGGCGTCCGGGCGGGGGCCGCCGCCCTCAGCGAGGCGCTGCGCAAGGAGCGCGACGAGCGGCGCTCGGACATCACGGAGGCGGAGCGGGATCTGTTCGACCGGACGCTGGCCGGCGACACGCGGCGGCACCTCGCCGACCGGATCAGGCAGGCGACCGCGCTGGTGGAGGGCATGAACCAGCGCCTCGAACGCGTCCGCACCGCCTCCCGGGTGGCCGTCCGCCTGGTGTGGCAGGTCGATCCCACCCAGTCGCCCGGCACCCGGGCCGCCCGCGACCTGCTGCTGCGCGACCCGGCCGGGCTGGACGAGGCCGACAGGGAGGCCCTGTACGTCTTCTTCAGGGACCGGGTGGAGGAGGCGCGGGCCGACAACTCGTCGGCGAGCTGGGAGGACCAGCTCATGAAGGTGCTCGACTACACGGCCTGGCACCGGTTCGTGGTCAGGCTCGACCGCGGCGACGGGCAGGGCTGGCAGGACCTCACCAGGAAGCTGCACGGGGCGCTGTCCGGAGGGGAGAAGGCGATCGCGCTGCACCTGCCGCTGTTCGCCGCGGTGGCCGCGCACTACCAGAGCGACCCGGGCTGTCCCCGGTTCATCCTGCTGGACGAGGTGTTCGTGGGGGTGGACAGGACGAACCGGGGGCAGGTGTTCGACCTGCTGGTGAACCTGGGGCTGGACCTGGTGCTCACGTCCGACCACGAGTGGTGCGAGTACCGCGAGCTCGACGGGATCGCCGTCCACCAGCTCATCACCGGCGACGGGGACGACGCGGTGACGACCGCCCGCTTCGTCTGGAACGGCTACCGTACGGTCCCGACGGAATGATCACACGGTCCAGGGCGGGTTGGCGCCCGCGACCGAGCACGTCAGTGCCGCCACCCTCACCGCGAACTCGGCCGCCTCCACCGCCGTCCCCAGATCCAGGCCGTCCAGGCGGCCCCCCAGGAGGTTCTTGGCGGCGAGGCTGTGCAGGAGGCCCGCCGTGAAGGAGTCGCCCGCCCCGACCGTGTCCACCACGTTCACCTCCGGCGCCGGCACCGACGCGCGCTCGCCGTCCAGGGACACCAGCGCGCCCGCCGCGCCCTTCGTGACGACGATCAGCCGGGCGCCGGCGGCGTGCCAGGTGTCGCAGGCACGCTCCATCGGCACGCCGGGCAGCAGGAAGTCGAGGTCGTCCGCGCTGAGCTTGAGGATGTCGGTCCACTCGCACCAGCGCGACACCGGGTAGTCGGCCAGGGAGGCGAGGCTGGGGCGGACGTTCGGGTCGATCGAGATCGTGGCGCGCCCGGCGGCCTCCCGCGCGAAGGCCTCCACCGCCGTCCGGCCCGGCTCCCTGGCCAGGGCGAGCGATCCGGTGTGCAGGCAGGCGACCGGGCCGAGGCGGTCCAGGTCCAGCTCGTACGGGGTCCACTGCCAGTCGGCGGTGCCGTCGGCGTAGAAGGTGTACTCGGCCTGACCGCCGGCGTCGAGGGCGGCGACGGCGAGCGTGCTGGGCTCCTTGGCGTCGACGGCGGCCGAGAGGTCCACGCCCGAGGAGGCGAGGTGGCGGCGGAACAGCTCGCCGAACACGTCGCTGGAGACGCGGCCGAGGAAGCGCGTGGGGGTCCCGAGCCGGGCCAGCGCCACCGCCGTGTTCGCGGGCCCGCCGCCCGGCAGCACCCGCAACCCCAGCTCCATCGCCTCCCCGCCGTGCTCGGCCGGCCCGGATATGAGGGGGTGGTCGCCGGGGGAGCGGGTGGTGAAGCCGTCGGCGACGCACTCGCCCAGGACAGCGATCATCGAGCCTGCCTTTCAGGCACGTTGCCGATTTGTTACGGCATGGGGGCATTGACGTTTCTCGGATGGGAGTCCATCATCGCAGCACAGCGGATGTCAACGTTGACATATGTCAACGATGACATCGGGTCCCCCCTGATAGGAACCGCCCATGAATGCAAAGATTTCGGCCGGACTCCTGGTCACCGCCCTTCTCGTCACCGGATGTGGCGGCGGGGGCGGAGGCGCCGGGCAGAGCTCCTCCGCGACGCCCAAGGTCGGCCTCATCACCAAGACCGAGACGAACCCGTTCTTCGTGAAGATGAAGGAGGGCGCCCAGAAGTCGGCCCAGGCCAACGGCATGGAGCTGATGACCGCCGCCGGCAAGTTCGACGGCGACAACGCCTCCCAGATCACGGCCATCGAGAACATGGTCGCCGCCGGTGTGAAGGGCATCCTCATCACGCCGAGCGACACCAAGGCCATCGTGCCCGCCGTCAAGAAGGCCCGCGACGCGGGCGTGCTCGTCATCGCGCTGGACACGCCGACGGACCCGCAGGACGCCACGGACGCGCTGTTCGCCACCGACAACCTGAAGGCCGGCGAGCTGATCGGCCAGTACGCCAAGGCCGCCATGGCCGGCAAGCCCGCCAAGATCGCCACCCTCGACCTGGCCCCCGGCATCACCGTCGGCCAACTCAGGCACGACGGCTTCCTGAAGGGGTACGGGATCGCGGAGGGCGACCCGTCCGTCGTCTGCTCCCAGGACACCAGGGGCGACCAGGCCAAGGGCCAGACCGCCATGGAGAACTGCCTGCAGAAGGCCCCCGACATCAACCTCGTCTACACGATCAACGAGCCCGCGGCGCTGGGCGCGTACACGGCGCTGAAGGCCAAGGGCCGCGAGAAGGACGTGCTGATCGTCTCCGTGGACGGCGGCTGCACCGGCACCAAGGCCGTGAAGTCGGGCGAGATCGCCGCCACGAGCCAGCAGTACCCGCTGAAGATGGCCGAGGACGGCGTCAAGGCGGTGTCGGAGTTCGCCAAGACCGGCAAGAAGGCCTCCGGCTACACCGACACCGGCGTCACCCTGATCACCGACAAGTCCGTCTCCGGCGTCGAGGCCAAGGACACGGCCTTCGGCCTGGCCAACTGCTGGGGCTGACATGGCCGTCATGGAAGCGACGCTGCCGCGCCGCCTGATCTCCACTCCCGTCGCGGGCCCGCTGGCCGCGCTCGTCCTGGCCTGCGTGTTCTTCGCGCTCAGGACCGACCAGTTCTTCACCGGCCCGAACTTCTCGCTGATCATCCAGCAGGTCATGGTGGTCGGCACGCTGGCCATCGGCCAGACGCTGATCATCCTGACCGCGGGCATCGACCTGTCCAACGGCGCGATCATGGCGTTCGGCGGGATCGTGATGACCAAGCTGGCCGTGGACAGCGGCCTGCCGCCGGTCCTCGCGGTCGCCGCCGGGCTCGCCGTCTGCTCGCTGTTCGGGCTGGTCAACGGGTTGCTGGTGACACGGATCTCGTTGCCGCCGTTCATCGTGACGCTCGGCATGCTGAACGTGGTCTTCGCCCTGACCCACATCTACTCCAACGAGCAGACGGTCACGGACCTGCCGCCGGTGCTGACGTTCCTCGGCCAGACGTTCCAGGTCGGGCAGACGAACGTCACCTACGGCTCGCTGCTGACGATCCTGCTGTTCCTGCTGTTCGCGTACCTGCTCGGCTCCACGGCGTGGGGCCGCCACGTGTACGCGCTCGGCAACAGCCCCGAGGTGGCCCGCCTGACCGGCATCAGGACGCGCCGGCTGACCATCGGCGTCTACACGCTGGCCGGCTTCGTGTACGGCATCGCCGCCCTGCTGCTGGTCTCGCGTACCGGAGTGGGCGACCCGCAGGCCGGCCAGACCGACAACCTGGACAGCATCACCGCGGTCGTCCTGGGCGGGACGAGCCTGTTCGGCGGCCGCGGCCTGGTGATCGGCACGCTGGTCGGGGCGCTCATCGTGGGGGTGTTCCGCAACGGGCTGCAGCTGATGGGCGTACCGTCGATCTATCAGACGCTCATCACCGGCATCCTGGTGATCCTCGCCGTCGCGGTCGACCAGCTCTCCCGCAGGAGGAACCGATGACGACCCCCGTGCTCCAGGCCCGCGGCCTGGTCAAGCGGTACGGCCACGTGACCGCGCTCGACGGCGCCGACTTCGAGCTGATGCCCGGCGAGGTGCTCGCCGTCATCGGCGACAACGGCGCCGGCAAGACCAGCCTCATCAAGGCGCTCACGGGCGCGCTCCAGCCCGACACCGGCGAGATCCTGCTCGACGGCAAGCCGGTGCGCTTCCGCGACCCGCTGGAGGCACGCCGGCAGGGCATCGAGACCGTCTACCAGGACCTCGCGGTGGCGGCCTCGCTCGACATCGCCACGAACATGTTCCTCGGCCGCGAGATCCGCAAGCCCGGCATCCTCGGCAGCGTCTTCCGCATGCTCGACAAGAAGCGCATGCGCGAGGAGTCCGCCCGGCACATGGCCGAGCTCAAGATCGGGCTGCGCTCGCTCACCCAGCCGGTCGAGTCGCTGTCCGGCGGCCAGCGGCAGGGTGTGGCCGTGGCCAGGGCGGTGGCGTGGGCCACGCACGTCGTGGTCATGGACGAGCCCACCGCCGCGCTCGGCGTCAAGGAGTCCGGCCAGGTGCTCGACATGATCAAACGGGTCCGCGACGGGGGCACGCCGGTCGTGCTGATCAGCCACAACATGCCGCACGTGTTCGAGATCGCCGACCGCATCCACGTCCAGCGCCTCGGCCGCCGGGTCGCCCAGATCAAGCCGGGCGACCACAGCATGGCCGAGGTGGTGGCCATCATGACCGGCGCCCTCCAGGTCTCGGACGGCAAGGCGGTGGTGGCGGACCAGGGCGCGGCGGAGGCTATCGGGTTGACCTGATGAGCGGCCACTAACATGGGCGCAATGCGGCGTCCGACGATGACAGATGTGGCGCGTGAGGTCGGCGTCACGGCGAAGACGGTCTCGCGGGTGCTCAACGACGACGGCCCGGTCGCCGTCGAGACCCGCGAGCGCGTCATGGAGGCCGTCAGGAAGCTGGGCTACCAGCCCAACCTGATGGCCCGCAACATGCGGGTCGGCGCGCGCGACGCCGCGATCGGCCTGGTCATCCCCGAGATGGGCAACCCGTTCTTCGGAACGGTCGCGGGCGGCATCGAGAGCGCCGTCCGCGCCCGCGGCCTCACCCTCATCGTCGGCAACTCCAGCGAGACCGCCGACCTGGAGCAGTCGCTGATCGCGACGTTCCTGGCCCGCAGGGTGAGCGCGCTCATGGTGGTCCCCTCGGCCACCAGCGACCACCGCCACCTGCGCAACGAACGCGTGGCCGGCCTGCCCATCGTCTTCCTCGACCGGCCGGCCGTCGGCCTGACCGCCGACAGCGTGGTCAGCGCCAACCGGGAGGGCGCCAGGGCCGGCGTCGCCCACCTGATCGCCCACGGCCACCGCAGGATCGGCTTCGTCGGCGACGTGCCCGCCGCCCTCTACACGCGCCGCGAACGCTTCCAGGGTTACCGCGACGCGCTCGAAGACGCGGGGTTGTCGTTCGACCGGGGCCTGGTGGAGACCGGCCACGACCAGGAGGCCGCGGCCCGGGCCACGATGCGGCTGTTAGCCCTCGGCGATCCGCCCACGGCCCTGTTCGCGGGCAACAACCTGGCCTCCACGGGCGCGGTGGTGGCGCTGTCACGGGCCCGCCGCAGGGACGTGGCGCTGGTGGGCTTCGACGACCTGCCCCTCGCCGAGTGCCTGGACCCGCCGCTGACGGTCGTGGCCCAGGACCCGGCGCGGATGGGGGCCGCGGCGGCCGAGCAGGTGCTGGCGCGGCTGGACGGCGACCGCTCCAAGGCCCGCAGGACGCTGGTGCCCACCCGGTTGGTCGTCCGGGGCTCGGGCGAGCTGCCCGCCCCCAGGTAGCTAGCGGGGGTAGGCGCCGCCGTCCAGGCTGAGGACCTGGCTGGTCAGATAGCCGTTGCGGAGGACGGCCAGGGCCAGGTCGGCGACCTCCTCCGGCCGCCCGAAGCGGCCGACCGGGAGGTGGCTCGGGCTCGCCGTGGCCGGGAGCATCGCGGTGTCCTCGATCAGGGCGGGCGCCAGGGCGTTGACCGTCACGCCGTGCGAGGCCACGCGGGCGGCCAGGAAGTGGAGCATGCCGTGCAGGGCCGCCTTGGACGCGGCGTAGTGCGGGCCGACGATGCCGCCGGTGAAGGCCGCGATCGACGACATGAACAGCACCCGCCCGAACCCCCGCGCCGCCATCCCCGGCAGCGAGTGCTGCGCCAGCAGGAACGGCGCGCGCAGGTTGACCGCCATCGTGCGGTCCCACGTCACCGCGTCCACCGCCGTGTACTCCTGCTGGATGGCATAGCCCGCGTTGGAGATCAGCAGGTCGACGGGGCCGAGCGCGTCGGCCGTGGCGCGCAGCAGGGCGACCGGGACCTGCGGGTCGGCCAGGTCGCCCGGGAGCGCTATCGCGTCCACGCCGGCGGCCCGCGCCCGCGCCACCAGGTCGTCGGCGTGCTCGGAGCGGGTGCCGTAGGTGAAGGCGGTCCTGACTCCCGCGGCGATGAGACGGCGTCCGATCGCCTGCCCGATGCCGCCCGACGCGCCGGTCAGCAGGGCCACGCGGCCAGTGAGTTGGGTCATGTCACCCAATCTTCCCCGTGACAGAGGCGTTGACGGCACGTTGGAATGGGGCGTTTCCGTACGTCTTCCACTGTGTGCTCACGCGTAACTCGCGGTCCACCTGGGCGGTTTACGGTGCGCGCATGAGAATGCGCAGGTTACTCGCGAGTGTGCTGGCCGGAGTCGTCGCCGGCGGTACCGTCGCGGTCGTGCTGACCCAGACGACTCCCGCCACGGCCGAGCGCCGCGGCCAGGCACCCATCGTGATCGGCCACCGGGGCGCGAGCGCCCACCGGCCCGAGCACACGCTCCTGTCGTACGAGACCGCCATCGCCATGGGCGCCGACTACATCGAGCCCGACCTCGTCTCGACCAAGGATCACGTGCTGGTCGCCAGGCACGAGAACGAGATCTCCGGGACGACCGACGTGTCCGCGCACCCGGAGTTCGCCGACCGGCGCACCACCAAGACCGTGGACGGCCGGCCGATCACCGGCTGGTTCACCGAGGACTTCACGCTGGCCGAGCTGAAGACGCTGCGCGCCAAGGAGCGCGTCCCCGACCTGCGGCCGGACAACACCGCGTTCGACGGGCTGCCGGAGATCCCGACGTTCGAGGAGGTCGTGAAGCTGGCGCAGGAGCGCGGCGTCGGCGTCTACCCCGAGACCAAGCACCCGACGTACTTCGACTCCATCGGGCTGTCGCTGGAGGAGCCGCTGCTGGACGTGCTCAACCGGTATCGCGTGCGCAAGGCGTACATCCAGTCCTTCGAGACCGCGAACCTGCGCGAGCTGCGCGGCAAGACCCGCCTGCCGCTGATCCAGCTGATCACGTTCGGGGGCGCGCCGTACGACTGGGTCGCCTCCGGGAGCACCCGCACGTACGACGACATGGTCAAGCCGGACGGGCTGCGCGAGGTGGCCTCGTACGCGAACGGGATCGGGGTGGACACCCGGCGCGTGGTGCCCCAGGACGCCTCGGGCAAGACCCTCGAACCCACCACGCTGGTCGCCGACGCGCACCGGCGCCGGCTGGACGTGCACGTCTGGACGGTACGCAACGAGAACTCGCAGCTGCCCGCCGACTACCGGCTCGGCAACCCGGCCAGCCCCGTCTACCCCCGGGCCACCGGGAACGTGATGGGGTGGCTGTCGAAGCTGATCGACCTGGGCATCGACGGCGCCTTCTGCGACGACCCCGCCATGGGCAGGGCCGTGGTGAGCGGACGGCAGGCGTAGGGACCCGTGGGGCGTCGGCCCTATTCCCCACCGGATCAGTGGGTACATTGGTCCGGTGAGGAACGACCAGCACGGCCTGGCGATGACCGGGGCCGGCACCGCCGCGGCGCGGCACTACGACCGCGCGATCGACGAACTGCTGCACCTGCGGGTGGAGGTCGCCACCGAGACCAAGGCGGCGCTGGCCGAGTCGCCCGGCTTCCCGATGGGCAACGTCCTGAGCGCGTACCTCGGGCTGCTCACCACCGAGGTCGATGACGCGCGGAAGGCGCGGGCGCGGTTCGGGGCGTTCCGGGACAGGATCGACGAGTCGTCGCTGCTGCCCCGCGAGCGAGCCCACGTGGCGGCCGTGCAGGCGCTGCTCGACGGCGACTGGCTGACGTGCGGGCGGCTGCTCGGCGAGATCACCGTGGAGCACCCGCGCGACGCCCTGGCGCTGGCGGCCGGGCACCAGGTCGACTTCTTCACCGGCGACGCGCGCTCGCTGCGCGACCGGATCGGCGGGGCCCTGAACGCCTGGCGGGAGGACGACCCGCACTTCGGCCACGTGCTGGGGATGTACGCCTTCGGCCTGGAGGAGGCGGGGCACTACGACCGGTCGGAGGAGGCCGGGCTGCGGGCGGTCGAGCTGAACGCGCGCGACGTGTGGGGCATCCACGCGGTCGTGCACACGTACGAGATGCAGGGGCGGTTCGGGGAGGGACTGCGCTACTTCGACGCGCGGGTCCCGGACTGGTCCACCGGAACGTTCTTCAACATCCACAACTGGTGGCACTACTGCCTTTTCGCGCTGGAGTCCGGTGACGAGGCGCGGGCGCTGGCGATCTACGACTCGGTGCTCGCGGGCGGGGAGACCTGCATGGAGCTGCTGGACGCCGCCGCCCTGCTCTGGCGGCTCCACCTGGAGGGCTCCGAGCAGCACGAGCGCTGGCGCGCTCTGGCCGACGCGTGGCCGGTCAGGGTGGCCGAGCCGTTCTACGCGTTCAACGACATGCACGCGGTCATGTCGTACGTGGGCGCCGGGCGGGTCGGGGAGGCGGAGAAGCTGATCGCGACGCGCGAGGCGTACGTGCTGGAGCCGCGTCCGGGCGTCACGAACCGGGACATGACGCTCCGGGTGGGCCTGCCGGTGTGCCGCTCGCTGGTGGCCTTCGGGCGGGGCGACTACGACGCGGTCGTGGACCTGCTCCATCCGATCAGGCACCGGGTCAACGAGTTCGGCGGCAGCCACGCGCAGCGGGACGCCGTGCAGAAGACCCTCCTGGAGGCGGCCCTGCGGGCGGGGCGGCGGGACATCGCGCGGGTGCTGGTGAGCGAGCGCGTGAACGTCCGGCCGTGCAGCCCGTACAACTGGCTCAAGCAGGCCGCCCTCGCCGATGAGCTGGGTGAACGGGGCGCCGCCGCGGCCGCCCGCCTGCGCGCCGGCGAGCTGTCCCGCAACGGCGGCCTGCGTGTCGGCGATCCGGCCTCGGACGGCGGCCGGTCCTAGCTGCGGAACTGTCGGAGCCGGCGGGTAGTGTTTCCGGCCATGGAACGCCAACTCACCCTGATGGTCGTACACGCACACCCCGACGACGAGTGCCTCAGCACCGGCGGCATCTTGGCACGCTACTCCGACGAGGGCATCCGCACGGTCCTGGTCACCTGCACCAACGGTGAGCAGGGTGACGGCCAGGGCGGCGTGAAGCCGGGCGAGGACGGCCACGACGACGCGGCGGTGGCCGAGCAGCGGCTGGCCGAGCTGCGCGAGTCGGTGTCCCACCTGGGCATCGACCACCTGGAGCTGCTCGGCTACCGTGACTCCGGCATGGAGGGCTGGGACGCCAACGCCCACCCCGACGCGTTCGCCAATGTGCCGGTCGAGACGGCCGCCGCCAAGCTGGCCGCGTTGATGGAGCACTACCGGCCCCAGGTCGTGGTGACCTATGACGAGACCGGCGGTGGCGGTTACGGCCATCCTGACCACGTCCAGGCCCACCGCGTCACGGTGGCGGCCGTCGAGCAGACCGGCATTCCCGACAAGTTCTACTACACGGCCATGCCTCGGTCCGGCATCAAGCAGATGTTCGAGATGATGCGGGCCAGCGGGGTCGACCTCGGCGACTTCCAGCCGTCCGACGACTTCGGCACCCCCGACGAGCGGGTCACCAGCGTCGTCGACATCACGCCGTTCGTCGAGCGCAAGCTCAAGGCGCTCAGGGCGCACGAGAGCCAGGGCGAGAACATCTTCCTGCTCCGCATGCCCGAGGAGGTGCAGCAGCAGGCGTTCTCGCACGAGGCGTTCGAGCGGAAGCTGTGCAAGGTGGACGCGCCCGATCATGAGGAGGACCTGTTCGCGGGACTGCGTGACGGCTAGCCTCCAGAACATTATTCTGAGCCCTATGGGCACCCTCGTCAGTTATCAGCTCAAGGACTCCGTCGCCACCATCACCATGGACGACGGCAAAGTGAACGCGGTCTCGGTCCAGATGCTGACCGAGCTCGGCGCCGCCCTCGACCGGGCGGCCGCCGACTCGGCGGTCGTGCTGCTGGAGGGCCGGGAGGGGGTCTTCTCGGCCGGGTTCGACCTGAAGGCGCTCGCGGCGGGCGGCGACGGGGCCCTGGCGATGGTGCGGGGCGGGTTCGAGCTGGCGGAGCGGCTGCTGTCGTTCCCGACGCCGGTGGTGGCCGCCTGTACGGGGCACGCGGTGGCGATGGGCGCGTTCCTGCTGCTGTCGGCCGACTACCGGGTGGGCGCGGCCGGGCCGTACCGGCTGGTGGCCAACGAGGTGGCGCTGGGCATCACGATGCCGTACGCGGCGGTCGAGATCCTCCGGCAGCGGCTGACGCCCGCGTGCTTCACGCGGGCGGTGCTGCTGGCCGAGACGTTCTCGCCCGACGACGGCGTGGCGGCCGGGTTCCTGGACCGGGTGGTGGAGCCGGCCCGGGTGTCCGACGTGGCCCGCGAGACGGCCGAGGCGCTGACCGGTCTGAACATGCGGGCGCATGCGGCCACGAAGGCGCGGGCGCGGCGGCGGACGCTGGAGGCGATGCGGGCCGGGATCGCCGAGGAGCTGGGTCCGGGGGCGAGCTGGCCTCCGGCGTAACGGGGGCAGGCCGCAGTCGGGCGGGGGGCGCCGGCCCCGCGAGCGCCGGACCCCTGCCCGCGCGGGACCCTCCCATGCGTGATCCTTGCCTGGAGCGGGGCGCTCTTGTCTGCGCGGGTGGCCCAGTGGGGTGATCAGCGCGCGGCCTCGGAAGTGACGGCGCGGCCGAGGAAGGCGAGCAGCCGCTGATGAGCGGTCGCGTCGGCCGGAGCGGGCAGTTCGGGGCCGAACATGCCCGGCCGGCGGAAGGCGTCGAAGTCCATGCCGCGCATGACCGCCAGCAGTTCCTCGCAGGAGCGCTGGTCGACGAGGTGCTCCTGGCGGGTGGCGAGTGCCAGGTCGACGCCGTGCACGAGCACCTCGGTGAGGTGGATGAGCGCCGCCATCGGCCCGGGTACGGTGCCGAACCCCAGACGCACGCTCGTCTCCAGGACGCCGGGCCGGTGCCAGGCCGCGCGGTCGAGGTCGGCCGCGACGGCGAAGGCCCCCTGCGGATCGGTGCCCAGCCAGTCGGACTCGTGATCGGCCCCCGCCTCGGTCCCGGTGAGCTCGGCGGCGAAGATCCGCATGCCGCCCACCAGGTGGTTGAGCTCGGTGCGTACGTCCCACTCCGGGCACGGCGTGCCGGCTCCGAACTGGTCGGGCCCGATTCCCTTGACGATGGCGGCCGTCATGTCGATGGCCCGGTCGATCTGCTCGATGACGCTGCTCATGTCGTTCTCCAAGAAGGGACGTGCTGCCTTGCCCTAAAGCAGGAAGTGACTGCGTTAAAACGCAATCTAGAGCCGTCACAGCCGCAAACGCAAGTCATAACTGCGTTAAGGTGGCGGCATGGAGGAAGAGCGACAGGCGGCCCGCCGGCCCGGTGGCCGCAGCGCCCGCGTCCGGGCTGCGGTGCACCAGGCCGTCACCGACCTCATCGCCGAACGCGGCTACGGGAACTTCACGGTCGGCGAGGTCGCGGCCCGCGCCGGCGTGGCCGACACCAGCGTCTACCGCCGCTGGGGCAACCTCGAGGCCCTGCTCATGGACGTCGCGATCACCTGGCTGACCACGCAGTCGCCGATCCCCGACACCGGCAGCCTGGCGGGCGACCTGCGCGCCTACGCCGCCAACGTGGCCCGCGACGTCACCGGCCCCGACGGGCCGGCGGTGCTGCGCCTGGTCATCGCCCTGTCCACGGCGGGACAGGACGGCCTGCGGGCGCGCGACGCGTTCCTCGCCGAACGTTCCCGCCAACTCCAGGCCATGCTCGACCGGGCCCGCGACCGGGGCGAACACCCGCCGGACGTCCTGGACGTCCTCGACCACATCCTGGCCCCGATGTACATCCGGATCCTGTTCGGAGCGGGCCCGCTCACCCCCGACTACGCCGGCACGCTGGTCGACCGCCTCCTGTCTCACAAGTGACCACGGCCGGACAGATGATTCCGAGATCGCCGGGCTGGTACGGGTCGAGGGCGGCGCCACCGTCTTCCGGCATCCGCTGGTACGGTCGGCGGTCTATCGCGGCACGACCTTCCTGCAGCGGCGCGCCGTGGAGCAGGCCCGGGTGGAGCCTGACGTCCTGCTGGGTGGGCCTTTCCGGGGTGACGGGTCACGGGGCGGGAGGCGTCGGTGCGGTTGAGGTCAGGAAGGACACCAGCTCCTTCGCGACCCGCTCCGGCGCGTCGCGGGGCAGCCAGTGGCCGGCGTCGGGCACCAGGGCGAAGCGGGCGTCCGGGATGAGGGCCGCCGCCGCGCGTACGTCATCGGGCGGCACCAGCGTGTCCTTCGCCCCGCACAGCAGCAGCGCCGGGCAGGCGAGGCGGGTCAGCTCGTCGCCGAAGCAGGTACGCGGGCCGTTCCAGCGCACCTCGTCCCGCTGGAACGCCGACCACGCGACACCGGCGTCCGGACCGGACAACGCCGCTCGTACGTCGGCCAGGAGGTCGGCGGTCGCCGCGTCCCGGCGGTGGAGCACCGCCCGGGGGCCGGCGCGGAGGAGGCGGTCGCTGCGTCGCATGAGCGCGTTGGACACGGCCGGTGCGTACGGGGCGTGCACGGCGAGGTAGCCGGCCCGGCCGCCGGCCACGGACGGGCTCACCCCGTACGGCGCGCAGAGTGCCAGCTTGGCGACCCGGTCCGGCTGGTCGAGCGCGACCCGCAGGGCGATCCCCCCGCCGAGGGACAGCCCGGCGATCGCGACCGGGCCGGTGACGCAGGTGTCGAGGAACTCCCGGAGCCAGGCCGCGTACCCGATCAAGGTGGGCTCGGTCGTCCCCAGCGGGGTGCCGCCGAAACCGGGCAGGTCGGGTGCGGTCACCCGGGCGTGCGCGGCGAGCGCCGTCCAGACCGGCTCCCAGGTGAGGCGGGCGCTGTCCAGCCCGCCGCCGTGCAGGAGCACCACTTCGGGGCCGTCGCCCGCTCTGTAGGCCCGGACGGGCGAACCGGACACCGTGCACACCATCTCGTCATGCCGCATCGGGCCATCCTGCCCGGGACGTCGCCGGCTCGCATCCGCGACCTCACCGGTCCGGCATCGGCGGGCCCCGCCGGGCAGGCGTCCGCGCGCGAACCGCAGCAGGTGCACGTAGCGGCGGGCGCGGACGGCGCTGCGTGAACCGCGGCATGGCGCGGCCGGCTCAGCGGGGAGTGCCTGCCGTGCTTCAGGTCCGGCGAAGGAGGGCGGACGCCGCCTCGACGCTCGCGACGACGTCGAGCCGGCCCCAGCGGACAGGCCAGGAGAAACGGCGGTCGACGGTCCAGGCCAGGACGGCGTCGAGGTCGTCTGGAGAGTTCAGGCGGTCCTCGTGGGCGATCACCAGGGCCGCGGCAGGACCGACGGCGGGGTCGGCGATGGCGCACCACGAGGAGTCCGCCAGGGGAAAGGCGTCCGACCGGAACATCCCGTGCAAGGTCGCGTAATCGTCGTCGAGCGGACTCCGTTCACTGTCGAAGTAGCGGCCGAACACGAAGTCGCCCAGCACGGCACCGGTGAAGGCGCCGACGAAGCGGAGCGTCTGCGCGCCGATCAGCGCGAGCACCCCGTCCGCGCCCCACAGCACCGCCTCCGTCCCGTCCGGCGCCTCGATCGACCCGACCCGGGCCGGTTCCTCGCCCAGCGACCACACCTCCGCCCGCCCGTCCGCGGTCAGGCACGCGCCGAAGTCCCCGGCGCTCTCCCAGGCCCAGGGGCGCTCCTGGCCGTCGTAGAAGTACCGGCCGACGCGCCTCGTGGTGGCGATGGGCAGGTGGTACCGGTGGCGCCCGTGCGCGTCGTGAACGTCGACACCGCCGCCGTCCTCCACCACGACCGCCAGCCGGGCCTCGGACCCGCGCATGCCCCAGTGCAGCGACCCCTCGGCCTGGGCCACGGGGTCGCCCACCCGCTGCCCGGTGCCGGCGTCGAAGACGGTCAGCCGGCGCGGGCGGCCCGGCGTCAGCGCGGCGGCGTACCGGTCGTCCGGGCTCCACGCGACCGGGCCGGCGGTCAGCGCCAGCCAGCGCATCCGCCCGCCCGGGAGATCGACCACGGCGGCCCACGTGTCGTTGTCCCCGAGCAGTCGCCCGCCGTCGCGGGACCAGCGCACCCGGCGGAAGGAGAAGTAGTCGTCCTTGAGCCGCTCCTTCGCCTCCTCCGGCAGCGGTTCGGTCAGCATGGCCGGCTCGGGGCCCGTGTTGTGGTGGCGGTAGTCGTTGTAGAAGACCTTGCCCTCGTCCAGGGCCGCGACGCAGCCCATCATCTCGTGCTCGCTGCTCATCGAGACGTAGGCCCGGCGGCCGTCGGGGGCCAGGGTGAAGATCGCCGCGGCGTCGTACCCGTCCGTGACGTCCGCGCTCCCGTACGGATTGGTACGCGCGCCGAACGGGTCCCACACTCCGACGTTGTTCGTGCAGAACGCCAGCGCGACCCGGGTCCCGTCCGCCGACCACTGCACGGTGTCGCGGCGGCCGGGCCAGCCGACGCCGTACATGATGTCGATGGTGTTGACGAGGCGCCCCGTGGCCATCTCCCACACCTGCAGCGGACCGGTGCCGTCGTAGTTGTCCTTCGTGAGGCCACGGCCCGTGGCGAGGTAGCGGCCGCACGGGCTGAGCGCGTAGTCCTGAAAGCCACCCCCGAACATGGTGTACGGGTGCCGCAGCCGCGCCCCGCGCTCGCGCAGGCGCTCGGTGGCCAGCAGGTGCGCGCCGGTGACGCCGTGCCGCTCTTCCACCCCGGCCAGGAGATCACGCAACGGCAGCAGGTCCCGCTCCGGCTCGAACGCCGACCAGTCGGCCTCCTCCAGTAGTTCGAGCAGGGCGGCGGGATCGTCCCGCACCGCGTCCAGATCGGGGAAATCCCCGGACCCGCTACGCGGGGCCGGCGCCAGCAGTTCCGTCACCGGCATCACCGGCACGCCCAGCCGCTCCGCCGCGCGGACGTGCTCGTTCGGGTAACCGCCGTCGTACCCGTCGAACACGACGTCCACCGAACGCGACACCTCGTCCACGACGCTCGCCCCGGCCGCCTCGAGCCGCGCCTTCAGCTTCGCGACGGACTCGGTACGGAAGCTGCCCGCCACGACGACGGTTCTGCCTCGAAGATCCATAGCTGGCGAGGATAGACGAAGCCGAGCAGGCTGGCGTACCACTGCGGGACAGCGCCTACGGTGGGTGCATGCGCCTGACCGCCTTCACCGACATCTCCCTGCGCATCGTGATGCGGCTGGCCGTGGCGGATCCGGACGACCTGCTGACCACGCGGGCCGCCGCCGACCTGCTCGCCGTCCCCTACACCCACGCCGCCAAGGCCGTCGCGAGGCTGAGCGAGCTGGGTGTGGTGGAGGCCAGGCGCGGGCGGGGCGGCGGGTTGCAGCTCACCGCGGCCGGGCGCGAGGCGACGGTCGGGGGCCTGGTCCGCGCCCTCGAATCCGCGGGCGACGTGGTGGGGTGCGAGGACGACCCGCCGTGCCCGTTGCGGGCGGCCTGCCGGCTGCGGTCCGCGCTGCGCCAGGCCCAGGAGGCCTTCTACGCCTCGCTCGACACGATCACGGTCGCGTCCCTGGTGGACGCGCCGACCGGGCCGCTTCTGCTGTCGTTGACGCCCCCCGGAAAGGGGACCGACCCCGCCATTGCTTAATATGAATCCCAGATGCCAATTTATGGTCCTTTCTGGGAGGTCTCATGCTGTCCGCCGAGAGCGCGGCGATCGTCGGCGAAACCCTGCCCGTCGTGAAGGCGCGGCTCGAGACGATCACGGCCAGGTTCTACGCGTCCATGTTCGCCGACCGCCCCGAACTGCTCGACGGGCTGTTCAACCGCGGCAACCAGCGCAACGGCGAGCAGCGGCAGGCCCTGGCGGGCGCCTTCGCGGCGTTCGCGGCCGCGCTGGTCGCGAACCCGGACGAGCGCCCCGACGCGCTCCTGGCGCGCATCGCGCACAAGCACGCTGCGGTGGGGGTGACCGACGACCAGTACGTGATCGTCCAGAAGTACCTGTTCGGCGCGATCGCCGAGGTGCTCGGCGACGCCGTCACGCCCGCGGTCGCGGCGGCCTGGGACGAGGTGTACTGGCTGATGGCCGGCGCGCTCATCGCCATCGAGGCCCGCCTGTACGCCGACGCGGGGGCCCGGCACGGCGACACCTGGCGGCAGTGGCGGGTGGTCGAGCGGCGCGAGGAGACCGCGGACGCCATGTCGCTGGTGCTGCGGCCGGTCGGCGACGCGCCGGCCCCGCCCGCCCGGCCCGGCCAGTACGTCAGCGTACGGGTACGGATGCCCGACGGCGTCCGCCAGCTCCGCCAGTACACGCTCTCGGGGAACGGCGCGGACGGCCTGCGCCGCATCACGGTCAAGCGGGTCGGCGACGGCGAGGTGTCCAGCCTCCTGCACGCCACCGCCAAGGAGGGGCACGAACTGACCCTGTCCGCGCCGTTCGGCGATGTGGCTCTCGACGGCGGCGAAGCCCCGCTCGTGCTCGTCTCGGCGGGCATCGGCTGCACCCCGATCACCGCGATGCTGGAGCACCTGGCGCTCACCGGCGACACCCGCCGGGTCCTGGTGCTGCACGCCGACCGCTCCCCGGCCGCCCACGCCCTGCGCTCGGACATGGAACGCCTGGCCGACGCCCTGCCCGGCGGGGAGCGGATCTTCTGGTACGAGGAAGGCCACCCCCGTGCCGGGAGGATGTCCCTGGACGAGGTGGACATCCCGGCGGGCGCGGTCGTCTACATGTGCGGGCCTGTGCCGTTCATGCGGACGGCGCGCGGCGAGCTCATCACGGCCGGGGTCGCCCCGCGCGACATCCACTACGAGGTGTTCGGCCCGGACCTGTGGCTCGGCGCGGCCTGAAAGCGGCTCTCGGGGCGGAGCTCAATGGCCGACGCTCTGGTAGTGGTCGAGCTGGCGGCGCCACACGAGGTACGCCAGCACGATCAGGATCACTCCCACCAGCGGGGCGGCCAGCGCCCAGGGGTTGCCGAGCTTGCCCAGCACGACGCTCGCCGGCACGTACGCCACGAACGCGACCGGCAGCACGAACGTGAGCAGCCACTCCACCACGCCGCCGAAGATCCTCATCGGGTACGAGCCGAACTTGCTGAAGACGTCGTCGACGAAGACCCGCAGCGCGAAGGTGTCGATCATGCGCAGCGACAGGGAGCAGAGCGCGAGGAAGAAGGCGGCCTCGATGAGGGCGCCGCCGACGATCGCCAGCAGGCAGAAGGCGATCAGCCAGGCGTTCCACCGGACCTGCGCGTTCTGGCCGGCCACGGCGAACAGCGTCAGGCCCACGAGCAGGTCGCCGAACTGGGCGATGCCCATTCTGTTGCCCATGAGCTGGACGAGGGGGTTGAGGGGGCGCAGCAGGAAGCGGTCGAACTCTCCGTTGAGGACGAGCCACTGGATGTCGTTCACGCTCATCAGGGGGATCATGGCCAGGGCGTGGGCGGTCAGGCGCAGGCCGTACAGGAAGGCGATCTCCGCCAGGCCCCAGCCCGCCAGCGACGGGAAGGTGTGCATCACCACCCAGACGAAGGCGAACCCGGTGCCCTGCCAGATCGCGCCGCTGAGGACGCCGATCACGGTGTTCATGCGGTACTGCAGGGCGCCGCGGGCGGAGGCGCGCTGGAGCAGGACGTACAGCCGCAGGCCGCGGAGGAGTTCAGCCACCCTGGATCACCACCCTCCGGTGCGCCCTCGACCAGGTCAGTTCGAGCAGGCCCCACAGTCCGGCGATCCAGGCGAGCTCAACCACAACAGGTCCTGAAATATCGGAAATGTGGCCGATGTAGATCGCGGCGGGCACGTAGCCCATGTACTTGAAGGGCAGGACCTCGGCCAGCTCGCCCAGGAAGCCGGGGAAGAAGGCGAGCGGCACCATCGTCCCGGCGAAGAACTGGCTGACCAGCCGGTAGAGCAGCGAGATGGCCCCGGTCTCCATGGTCCAGAAGCCGATCAGGCTGATCAGCAGCGCCATTTGCACGGCGATCACGTACCCGAGCACCAGCGTGATCACATAGCCCGGGCCGTTGACCGGCACGGTGATCGAGCCGACCAGCAGGACCACGGGGACGACCGGGGCGAGCAGCAGCAGCCCGCCGGCGGTGTTCCCGACCTGGAAGGCGGCCATCTGCCGGAGGTAGCCGACCGGGCGGGCCAGGTCGAAGAAGACCGTCCCGGTACGGATGCGCTGATGGACGGTGCGGGAGACGAGCGTGTGGGTGGCGAAGGCCTGCAGGTTGGCCAAGGTGAGGTAGGCCAGCAGCGCCTCCAGCGTGAGCCCGGCGGCCACGGGGCGCGCGCCGTACACGGCGGTCCAGATCATGCGCAGCAGGAACACCTGGGCGACCATCGTCACGCAGGTCATGATGATGTTGCTGCGGTAGGCCAGGGCGAGACGGAAGCCGATGCGCGTCATCGGGTGTAGATCCCTTTGATCACGCTCTCCAGGTCGGGTTCCTCGATCGACAGGTCGCGGATGGTGTGTTCGGCGGAGATCCAGGCGATCATGCCCGGCAGGTCGTCGTGGATCTCGAAGACGTAGCGTCCCTCGGCGTCCCGGGACACGCCACGCACCTCCTCCGGCCCGGACTCGAGCAGCACCACCAGCCTCCGGGGCTGGTTCACCAGCGCGTCGATGGCACCGTCGAACAGCACCCGGCCGTGGTCGATGAGGATGATCCGCTTGCACAACGCCTCGACGTCGGCCAGATCGTGCGTGGTCAGGATGACGGTGGTGCGGCCGGCGCGGTTGGTCTCCACGATGAACTCGCGTACGGCCTCCTTGGCCACCACGTCCAGCCCGACGGTCGGCTCGTCGAGATAAAGCAGCGGAGGCTCGTACAGCACGGCCGCGGCCAGGTCGCCCCGCATCCGCTGGCCGAGGCTGAGCTGACGTACTGGAGTGTCGAGGAACTCGTCGAGCCCGAGTAGCTCGCGCACCTTCTTCAGCGACGTCTCGAAGCGCGCGGCGGGAACGTCATAGAGCGAGCCCACCAGCCGTAACGACTCGATCAGCGGCAGGTCCCACCACAGCTGGCTGCGCTGGCCGAAGACCACGCCGACGTTGCGCGCGTTGGCCGAGCGACTGCGCCAGGGCACCAGACCGTTGACCCGCACGGTGCCGCTCGTCGGGGTGAGGATGCCGGTGAGGATCTTGATGGTGGTGGACTTGCCCGCGCCGTTCGGTCCGAGGTAGCCGATGACCTCGCCCTCGTCGATCGCGAAGCTGACGTCGTCGACGGCGGTCTTGTGGTCGTACTGCCGGGTGACCAGTGTGCGTAACGCCCCGAAGGGGCCGGGGAAGGTGCGTGGCCGGCGGAAGACCTTGGTTAATCCCTCGACCCGGATCATGCACGAATACTTTCTTCGGAGCGCGCACGCTGCAACTTGTTTTCACGGCCCCTAGCCGGAGGTGGCCGAGACCCAGATCCGCTTCTGCAACGAGGGTGGTGAATGCGGATGAAGGCCCCGCCATGCCCTGGGCCGCCACGTGGACAGCGACGGCAGCGAACCGATCGAGCAGACTTTTTCACGAGAGCCCGTGCAACGAAACCGCTCGGAAGGCGAGAAGCCATGGTCGATGTGTTCGCGAAATGCCGGCTGCCCGAGACATATCAGTTCGTGAAGGACCTCGGCGTCTACCCCTTTTATCAGGCGATCGAGGAGCGCTCGGACAGGGGCGAGGTCGTGATCGGCGGGCGGGTGCTCGTGCAGGCGGGCTCCAACGACTACCTCGGCCTGTCGGGCGACGAACGCGTGAAGGAGGCAGCGGTCCGGGCGACGCGGCGGCTGGGCACCGGCAGCGGCGGCTCACGCCTCAGCAACGGCTCGCTCGCGCTGCACGAGGAGCTCGAGGCGCGGCTGGCGGCCTTCTTGGGACGGGCGGCGGTCATGGTGACCAGCGCGGGCTATCTGGCCAATCTCGCCCTCGGGGCGCTGATCGGGCCCGGTGACACGGTGATCGGTGACCGGCTGGTCCACGCTTGCCTGATCGACGCCGTACGCTTGGGCGGCGCACGATTACGCCGCTACCGGCACAACGACCTGGACCATCTACAGCGGCTGCTCGACGCCTCCGACCCTGGCGCCGGGCGGCTGATCATCACCGAGGGTATGTTCTCCACCTCCGGCAGCGTGTGCGACCTGCCGGGCATCGCCAAGCTCGCCCGCGCGTACGGCGCCCGCGTGGTCATGGACAGCGCCCACGACATCGGCCTGCTCGGTGCGACCGGCCGAGGGGCGGCCGAGCAGCACGGGCTGGAGAGCGCGGTCGATCTGCAGACCATCACCTTCTCCAAGGCACTCGGCACCCTCGGGGGCGCGGTGGCCGGCCCCGAGGAGATCATCGCTTACCTGCGGCACTACGCGCGGTCCATGGTGTTCACGGCTGCGTTGTCCCCGGCGTGCGCCGCGGCCGCGCTGGCCGCTCTGGAGATCATCATCGCGGAGCCGGGGCGCCGTCACCGTCTGCGGACGGCGGCACAGCGGTTGAGCGGGGAACTGGCCGCGATGGGCTACGCGGTCGTCCCCTCCGACCGGCCGGTCATCGCGGTGCCGGTCGGCGACGACCTCCTGTGCTTCCAGCTGTGGCGGGAGCTGTTCGACGAAGGTGTCTTCACCACCGCCATGATCTCGCCCGGAGTCCCGCCCGGCGAGGCGCTCATCCGGGTCAGCATCACCGCCGCCCACACCGAGGCCCAGGAGGAACGCATCGTGTCGGCGTTCGCGGCGTCGGCCGAGTCGGCTGGGTGTCACCAGGTCGGCGTCGGCCGGGCGCCACCAGGGCGGCGTCGGCCGAGTCGGCCGGGTGGCACCGGGACGGCGTCAGCCGAGCCAGCCCGGCGCCACCAGGACGGCCCAGGCCGCCAGGGGCCCCACCACGACGATCGCCGCGCCGTACGCCAGGAGCTTGCGGTAGAAGGCGTCCCGCTCCATGCCCCTGACGTTGGCCACCAGCAGCGCCCCCGTGGTCGAGAACGGGCTGACGTCCACGATGGCCGACGACACCGACAGCGCCGCGATCATCGCGACCGGGCCCAGGGAGCCCTGGTTGAGCAGCGGCACGGCCAGCGGGACCAGCGCGCCCAGGATGCCCACCGTCGAGGCGAACGCCGACACCACGCCTCCGACGTAGCAGATGAGCAGCGCGACCAGCAGCGGGATGCCGATCGCCGCCACCGCCGAGCCCACGTAGTCGACGGTGCCGATCTCCTGGAGCACGCCCACGTACGTGACGACGCCGCAGATCAGCAGCACGGTCGGCCAGGCCACCCGCTCGACGGCGCCCTTGTTCGTCCTGGGGGAGGTGAGGGACAGGACGACGGCGACGGTGACGGCGGTCAGGCCGACGTCCAGCTTGAACACCAGCACCGCCAGGCAGAGGGCGACGATGCCGGTCAGCGTCAGCGCCTGGTGCGGGGTGAGGCGCAGGCCACCGGACCCCGCGTCGGAGGCGTCGGGGACCGGTTCCGGAGCAGCGGCATCGTCGGCGGTCTCCACGGAGACGGACGTGGCCGCGGCCCCGGGGGCGGACCCGCCGGACGACGGGCCGGGGGCGGCCCCACCCGAAGGCGAGGTGGCCAAAGAGGCGACGGCCGAGGAGGCGGCGGGCGAGGAGGCGGCGGGCGAGGAGGCGGCGGGCGAGGAGGCGGCGGGCGAGGAGGCGGCGGGCGAGGAGGCGGCGGGCGTAGAGGTGGCGGGTGAAGGGGAGACGGGTGCAGGGGCGGGCGCGTCGGGGGAGACGGCGCCGCGATTGACCAGGTGACGGCCGCCGAAGATGAAGAACACGACCGCCGCCGCAGCCGCGTTGAACGCGAAGCTCGACAGGAACAGCACCAGGTCGTCGCCGGGCAGCTTCGCGTCCCTGGACACCCCGTTCACGATCCCGCCCAGCACGCTGATCGGCGAGAACGCGCCCGCCTGCGTGCCGTGCGCCACCATGAGCCCGATCAGCATCGGATGGATCCGGTAGTCGGCCGCGAACCCGAAAGCGATGGGCGCCAGGATCGCCGCCACCGCCGGGGCCGGCGCGCCCACGGCCGTCAGCAGCGCCGAGATGGCGAACACCACGATCGGGATGGCGGCCAGCCGGCCGCGCACCAGGTGCACGGCGGCCCGTACGAGCCAGTCGACCGTGCCGTTGTTGGTGGCGATCGCGAACAGCAGCGTCACCCCGACCAGGATCACGAACAGGCTGCCGGGGAAGGCCCCCAGGATGTCGTCCGTGCTCATCCCGGCGGCCAGCGTGCCGACGAGGAAGGCGCCGACCAGGGCCAGCGCGCCCAGGTTCACGGGGAAGAGGGTCGCGATGACGAACATGACGATGAGGGCGAGAATGGACAGGAGCTCTGCGGACACTGCGTACTCCGATCTCCCCCGAGCGTTATGGCAGGTCGACCACCTGGTGGAGGAGCTCGACCGGATGGCGGGCAGCGCGTCCCGCGCCGTGGGCGATCTGCTGGCGGCACGAGACCCCCGTGGCCGCCAGCAGGGTGTCGGGCGAGGATGCGGCGATCGCCGGGAAGAGCCGGAGGTCGCCGATCTTCATGGACAGGTCGTAGTGCTCGCTCTCGAATCCGAACGAACCGGCCATGCCGCAGCAGCCGGCGTCGATCTCTTCCACCTTCGCTCCCGGGATCCTGGACAGCAGCTCGCGCGTGGCCGCGGTGCCGACGACGGCCTTCTCGTGGCAGTGGCCGTGCAGGAGGATCCGGCGCCCGCTCAGCCCACCGTTCAGCGGCAGCGAGCCGTCGTCGACGGCCTCCGCCAGCAGCTCGGGGATGAGCCTGGCCCGCGCCGCCACCGCCGCCACCCGGGGGTCGCCGGGAAGCAGCGCGGCGTACTCGTCCTTGAGCGTGAGCAGGCAGGACGGCTCCAGACCGACGATCGGCGCGTCCGAGCCGGCGAGCCGGCTGACCATGGCCTCGGCCATCGCGCGGGCCCGGTCCAGCAGCCCCTTGGAGATGCTGGAGCGGCCGCAGCAGCCCTCCGACTCCAGGCGCACCCGGTAGCCGGCGCGCTCCAGCAGCTCGACGGCGGCCCGCCCGATGCCGGGCTCGCTGAAGGAGGTGAAGGAGTCCGCGAGCAGGATCACTTCCCGCTGACCGGCGGCGGGCGGCCGGCGGGCGAACCAGCGGAGCAGGTTGTCGCGGCGGAAGCGGGGCAGGGGCCGCCGCGTGCTCAGCCCGAGCGGCCCGCGCAGGGGGGCGGCCAGCCAGTTCGACAGGGGCGCGGTGGCCGAGCCGAGCCGGTTGAGCGTCCGGATCGCCCCGAACAGCCGCGACCGCGCCGGCACCCCGTGGGTCTCCTGGTACTGGTGCAGGAACTCGCTCTTCATCGCCGCCATGTCCACGCCCAGCGGGCACTCCGACTGGCAGGCCTTGCACTCCAGGCAGAGGTCGAGGATCCCGTGCAGCCGCCCGTCGCCGAGAGCCTGCCGGGGGTCGTCCGAGGACAGGGCCTTGACCAGGGCGTTGGCGCGGCCCCGGGTGGAGTGCTCCTCCTCGCGGGTGGCCATGTACGACGGGCACATGACGCCCGTGTCGTCCTTGCGGCAGACCCCGACGTTCATGCACCGGTCGGCGGCGGCGTGCATGCCGTCCGCGAACGACAGGGTGGTGCGCAGCGGGCGCGGCGCGGGCATCGCGGGATCGCGCAGGTGCTCCGTCATCGGGGGCGCGTCCACGATCTTGCCGGGGTTCAGCAGGCCGCGCGGGTCGAAGGCGTGCTTGATCCGCCGCATCGCCTCGTAGACCCCGTCGCCGAACAGCCGCCGGTTGAACTCGGAGCGCGCCAGCCCGTCGCCGTGCTCGCTGGAGTTGACGCCGCCGTGCCGGGCGGCCAGCTCGGCGATCTCCTCGGCGACCGCGCGCATGGTGCCGATCTCGCCGGGCACGCGCAGGTCGACGAAGGGGCGGATGTGCAGGCAGCCGACCGAGCAGTGGCCGTAGAAGCCCGCCGAAAGCCCGTGCCGGGAGAGGATCTCCGCGAACTCCTCGACGTACGGCAGCAGCCGCTCCGGCGGCACGGCCGTGTCCTCGACGAACGCCAGCGGCCTGCGGCTGCCCACGCTGGAGGCCATCAGCAGCCCGAGCCCCGCCTTGCGGACCTTGAGCACGGCGGCCTGCTGCCCGGCGGTGACGGCCCGCAGGGTGTGGTAGCCGTGGCCGTTCGCCTTCCAGGTGGCGGCGAGCTTGTCCACGCGGTCGGCCACCTCGGCGGGACTGTCGCCGAAGAACTCGACGAACAGCAGCGCCTCGGGGTCGCCGGACAGGATGTCGCCGAGCCCGGCGTAGTCCACGCGCCGCCTGGACAAGCCGAGGATGGCCTTGTCGATCAGCTCGACCGAGGCGGCCTCGAAGGAGAGCGCGTCCGCGGTGGCAGCGATGGCGGACGGCGTGGAGGTGAAGTGGCCGACGGCGATGGCCTTGGCCCGGGGCCGGTCCACCAGCCCGACCGTGGCCTCGGTCACCACGGCCAGCGTGCCCTCGGAGCCGACGACCAGCCTGGTGAGGTCGGGCAGGTCACGGGCGGCCAGGTCCAGGCGGTAGCCGCCCGAGTGCCGCCAGAAGCGCGGGAACCCGGACAGGTCCACCCCCCGCAGCGCCCCGGCCACGGCCGCGCCCAGGCGGGCGTCGGAGCGCAGGTCGGGCGTGGTGGCGTCGGCGAGCACCACCCGCAGCGACTCGACGTGGTCCACGGTGGACCCGTAGAGCACGGAGTGGCTGCCCGCCGAGTTGTTGCCGATCATGCCGCCGATCGTGGCCCGGTTGCTGGTCGAGGTGTCGGGCCCGAACATCAGCCCGTGCTTGCGGGCCGCCCGGTTGAGCTGGTCCTGCACGACGCCAGGCTGCACGCGGGCGGTCCTGCCGTCGATCTCCAGGATGCGGTTCATGTGGCGGGAGAAGTCGACGACCACCGCGGCGCCGACCGTCTGCCCGGCCAGGCTGGTGCCCGCCCCGCGCGGCAGCACCGGCACCCCCAGCTCGCCGCAGGCCGCGACCAGCGCCTGGACGTCGCCGGCGTGCCGGGGGAAGGCGACGGCGAGCGGCTCGATGGCGTACATGCTGGCGTCGGAGGAGTACAGATGCCTGGTGTACGGATCGTCCCTGACGTCTCCTTCGAGCAGCCGGGACAGGGTCCGGGCCAGGGTCATTCGGCCCCCTCCAGGTAGGCCAGCGCGGCGCGCGTCCCGCCTTCCTTGATCGGCACCCCGGCCGCGCTCAGCCCCATCTCGACACCGCTCAGCGTGCCGGCCAGCGTCAGGTCGTTGAAGTGGCCGAGGTGGCCGATCCGGAAGACGCGCCCGGCGAGCCGCCCGAGCCCGGTGCCGAGCGACATGTCGTACCGATCGAGGATGAGCTTCCTGACCGCGTCGGCGTCGTGCCCGTCCGGCATCAGCACCGCGGTGAGCGAGCTCGAGTGCTCCCGCTCGTCGGCGCAGAGCACCTCGAGCCCCCACGCCCGTACGGCGCGCCGCGTCGCCTCCGCGTGCCGGTCGTGGCGGCGGAAGACCTCGGCCAGCCCCTCCTCCTCCAGCAGCATGACGAGCGCCTCGCGCAGCCCGTAGAGCAGGTTGGTGGGCGGCGTGTACGGGTAGAAGCCGCCGCGGTTGGCCGCGATGATCGGCTCCCAGTCCCAGTACGAGCGGGGCAGCCGCCCCCGGTGGGCCAGCGCCTTCGGGCTGACCGCGTTGAGCCCGATGCCGGGCGGCAGCATGAGCCCCTTCTGGGAGCAGCCGACGGTCACATCCACGCCCCATTCGTCGTGGCGGTAGTCCATCGAGCCCAGCGACGAGATCGTGTCCACCAGCAGCAGCGGGGAGTGCCCGGTCCGGTCGACGGCCGCGCGGATCTCCGGGATCCGGCTGCGCACGCCGGTCGAGGTCTCGTTGTGCACGACCATGACGGCGGCGTGCTCGGCGGTGAGGCGGCCGGCGATCGCGTCGGGGTCGGCGCCGTGCCGCCAGTCGCCGGGCACCAGGTCGACGACCAGCCCCAGCCGGGCGGCCATCTCGCACCACAGCGCGGAGAAGTGCCCGGTCTCGTACGCCAGCACCCTGTCCCCGGGCGAGAGCGTGTTGACCAGCGCCGCCTCCCACGCGCCCGTCCCCGACGACGGGTAGACGATCACGTGGTGGCGGGTCCGGAAGACCGCCCTCAGCCGCTCCAGGACCTCGCCGGCCAGGCGGGCGAAGGTGGGGCCGCGGTGATCGACGGTGGGCTGGGCGATGGCGCGCAGCACCCGGTCGGGAACGTTGGTCGGCCCTGGGATCTGCAGGAAATGACGCCCCACGTCTTGACGCGCCTCATGGCGATCCTTCGGATCGCGGTTCGGTCGCTGGGGTCCTGTGTCTTCCCTCGTCTCTCCGGTCGCTTCGCTCCCTGCGTTCCTCAGTCCAGACACAGGCGCTCCCTCACGCGTGCCGTGTCACGGCACGGCGTGCCGTGTTGCGGTTCACTAACATTAAAATCGGTCCGCAGAGGAGTCAATGGATGCAGAACGTGATCAACGCCCTCCGGGTGCTCGAAGAGGTCGCCGCCCGCCAGCCCGCCGGAGTCGGGGAGCTGGCCCGGGTGCTGGGCCTGCCCAAGAGCACGGTGCAGCGCTCGCTGCGGACGCTGCACGAGGCCGGGTGGATCAGGCCCGCCGCGGGCGAGATCACGCGCTGGCAGGTGACGAGCAAGGCGTTCCAGGTCGGCCGCAGGACGGAGCTGGGCCTGCGGGACGCGGCGATGCCGGTCATGGAGCAGCTGCGGCAGCGCACCGGGGAGACGATCCACCTGATGGTGCCGGAGGGTGACGCGGTCGTCCTGATCGAGCGGCTGGAGACCGACAAGCCGCTGCGCATCGTGCTGCCGCTCGGCATCAGGCTCCCGCTGCACGCCTCGGCCAACGGCAAGGCCGTGCTCGCGCACAGGTCCGCCCCGCTGCCGGAGCTCGCGTCGTACACGGACACGACGATCATCGACCCCGAGGCGCTGGCCGCCGAGCTGGCGGCGGTCCGGGCGCGGGGTTACGCGGACAACCGCGGTGAGTGGCGCTCCGACATCGCGGCCGTCGCCGCCGCCGTGCTGGGCCCGGACGGCCCGGTCGCCAGCCTCAGCGTCTCCACCCCCGCCAGCCGCATGCCGGAGGAGCTGCGCGGCGAGTACGGCAAGTTGGTCACCCAGGCGGCCCGCACTCTGACGGACTCCCTGACCTGAGGGTGGCTGAACGGCAACTTGCCACCTGAGCATCCGGAAACTTTCTGGAAATGCAGGGTGCCGAATGCTGGCCTGACCCTGCGGTGATCAGCGCGAATATAACGGTTTGCACCCTCTTGACACGCCGAAACCTGGACCCATAAGTTGCCGCAATATTAACGGGAATTCCTTGAAAGTTTCGGCGGCAGGCCGGCGAAGAGCCGAAAGGGTGGCATGAGGGGCCAGGTACCAATCGACAAGTGGCGGGACACGCGGCTGACGGCCGCCGAGCGGGCCGAGGTGCTCATCCCGCTCATGACGCTGGAGGAGAAGATCGCCCAGCTCGTGGGCGTCTGGGTCGGCGCCGACGCGTCAGGGGGAGGCGTCGCCCCGCACCAGGCCGACATGGCGGGCGTGGAGTGGAGCGACGTCATCGCCCACGGGCTGGGCCAGCTGACCCGCCCGTTCGGCACGGCGCCGGTCGATCCCGTCGCCGGCGCGCGCTCGCTGGCCGCCTCGCAGGCCCAGATCGTGGCCGCCAGCAGGTTCGGGATCCCGGCCCAGGTCCACGAGGAGTGCCTGACCGGCTTCGCCGCCTGGCGGGCGACGGTGTACCCGGCGCCGCTGAGCTGGGGCGCCTCCTTCGACCCCGAGCTGATCGAGGAGGTGGCCGGGCGGATCGGCCGATCCATGCGGGCCGCCGGCATCCACCAGGGCCTGGCCCCGGTCCTCGACGTCACCCGCGACTACCGCTGGGGCCGCACCGAGGAGACGATCGGCGAGGACCCCTACCTGGTCGGGACGGTCGGCGCGGCCTACGTGCGCGGGCTCGAGGGCGCGGGCCTCGTCGCCACGCTGAAGCACTTCGCCGGCTACTCCGCCTCCCGGGGCGGCCGCAACCTCGCCCCCGCCCACATGGGAGGCAGGGAACTGGCGGACGTGATCCTGCCGCCGTTCGAGATGGCTCTGCGCCTGGGCGGCGCCCGGTCGGTGATGAACTCCTACGCCGAGATCGACGGCGTCCCCGTCGCGGCCGACGAGGAGCTGCTGACCGGGCTGCTGCGCGAGGAGTGGGGATTCGCGGGCACGGTGGTCGCCGACTACTTCTCCATCCGGTTCCTGCACAAGCTGCACGGCGTCGCGGCGGAGGCCGCCGACGCGGCCGGGCTCGCGCTGCGGGCCGGGATCGACGTTGAGCTGCCCACGGTGGACACCTTCGGCCCCCCGCTGATCGAGGCCGTGAAGTCGGGACAGGTCGACGAGGCGCTCATCGACCGCGCGCTGGCCCGGGTGCTGGCGCAGAAGGCCGAGCTGGGGCTGCTCGACGAGGACTGGCGGCCGCTGCCCGGCGACGCCGCCGACGTGCGGCTCGACGACGAGGAGAGCCAGGAGCTCGCCCTGCGCCTGGCGCGCGAGTCGATCGTGCTGGTGCGCAACACCGGCGGCGTCCTGCCGCTCGCCCCGGGCCGGCGGGTGGCGCTCGTGGGGCCGGTGGCCGACGACCCGATGGCGATGCTCGGCTGCTACGCCTTCCCCGCGCACGTGGGCCCGCACCCCGAGCACGGGCTCGGGCTCGACCTCCCGTCGCTGCGCGAGGCGCTCGGCGCGCTGGTCCCCGATCTCTCGTACGAGCCGGGCTGCGAGATCACCGGCGACGACACCTCCGGGATCGCGGCGGCCGTCGCCGCGGCGGCGGACAGCGACGTGTGCGTGCTCGCCGTCGGCGACCGGGCGGGGCTGTTCGGGCGCGGCACCTCCGGCGAGGGGTGCGACGCCGCCGACCTGCGCCTGCCGGGCGTGCAGTCCGAGCTGGTCCGGGCGGTGCTCGCGACCGGCACCCCGGTGGTCCTGGTGCTGCTGGCCGGGCGGCCGTACGCGCTGGGCCCGGAGTTCGACGCGGCCGCGGCCGTCGTCTACGGCTTCTTCCCCGGCCAGCGGGGCGGCCAGGCGCTGGCGGAGGTGCTCACCGGCGCCGTCAACCCGACCGGCCGGCTGCCGGTCAGCGTGCCGCGCCACGCCGGCGGCCTGCCTGCCACCTACCTGTCGCCGTGGCTCGGGCGCCGTACGCAGGTGTCGTCGGTGGACCCGACGCCCGCGTACTCGTTCGGGCACGGGCTGAGCTACACCACGTTCGAGTGGGAGCCCCTCGACACGGACACGGACACGGACACGGGTGCGGCCGAGTGGCCGGTGGACGGCGAGGTCACCGTCGGGGTGAGCGTCCGCAACACCGGATCGCGGGCCGGTGCCGAGGTCGTCCAGCTCTACCTGCACGACCCGGTCGCGCAGACCACCAGGCCGGTGGTGCGGCTGGTCGGCTACGCCCGCGTCCCGCTGGAGGCCGGGCAGGCCGCCCGCGTGGAGTTCACCGTCCCGGCCGACGCCGCGTCGTTCACCGGCGTGCGCGGCCGGCGCATCGTCGAGCCCGGCGACGTCGAGCTGCGCTTCGCGCGCTCCAGCGGGGACGCCGCGACGGACCCGGTAACGGCCGTGCCTCTACGCCTGACCGGCGCCGAGCGCGAGCTCGGTCACGACAGGAACCTGCTGGTCATGGCTCGTATCACACGGGAAGGAGCGGGATGAGCACAACGTCGTTGGACAATCCGCCGCGAGACGCGCGGGCGGCGGGACCGGCGCCCAGCCGGCGCAGACGGGCCAAACCCGGCACCTGGCGGCACGCGATCCGCCGCGACTGGCAGCTGTACTCGCTGGCGATCCTGCCGCTGCTGTTCTTCGCGATCTTCCGGTACCTCCCGATGCTCGGCAACGTGATCGCCTTCCGCAAGTTCGAGCCCGGCGGGAGCATCTTCGGCGAGACCTGGGTGGGCCTGCGGTACGTGAAGATGTTCCTGAACGACCCGTCGTTCTGGACCGTGTTCGCCAACACGCTCATCCTCGGCGCGCTGACCCTGCTGTTCTGCTTCCCGCTGCCGATCGTGCTGGCGCTGCTGCTCAACGAGGTGCGCAACCGGCGCGTGAAGCGGTTCCTGCAGTCGGTGTCCTACCTGCCGCACTTCCTGTCGATGGTCATCGTGGCCGGCATCGTCATGCAGATGCTGGCCATCGACGGGCCGGTGAACCAGATCGTCAAGGTGTTCGGCGGGGAGCCCACCGCGTTCCTGCAGAAACCGGAGTGGTTCCGCACGATCTTCGTCTCGTCGGAGGTCTGGCAGACCGTCGGCTGGGGCACCATCCTCTACCTGGCCGCGCTGACCACCATCGACGAGCAGCTCTACGAGGCGGCCCGGATGGACGGCGCCGGCCGGTGGCGGCAGATCTGGCACGTCACCCTGCCGGGCATCCGGCCGACGGCGATCACGCTGCTGATCCTCAACATCGGCACGTTCATGGCCGTGGGCTTCGAGAAGGTCCTGCTGCTGTACAACCCGCTGACCTATCCGACCGCGGACGTGATCTCCACGTACCTGTACCGGATGGGCGTGGAGTCCAGCAACCTCAGCTACGCCGCCGCGATCGGCCTGTTCGAGGCCCTGGTCGGCGTGGTGCTGATCCTCTCGGCGAACCTGATCTCCCGCCGCACAGTTGGGACGAGCCTGTGGTGACCCTCGAGAAGACCCGTGGCTACCGCGCCTTCCAGGTGGTCAACGCCGTCATCCTGAGCGGCGTCGTGATCGTGACGCTCTACCCCTTCCTCAACATCCTCGCCCGCTCGTTCAGCGAGGAGCGCTACATCGTCGGCGGGCAGGTCAACCTCATCCCGCGCGGGTTCAACATCACGACCTACAAGCTCGTGGTGTCGGACCCGACGTTCTGGACGAACTACGGCAACACGATTGTCTACACCGTCGTGGCCACGGCGATCGCCATGCTGCTGACGACGTGCTACGCGTACGTGCTGTCCAAGAAGCACCTCAGGGGCCGCACGTTCCTGATCTGGGTCGCCGTCTTCACCATGATCTTCTCCGGCGGCCTGATCCCCAACTACGTGCTGGTCAACGGCCTCGGGCTGACCAACTCCATCTGGGCCATCGTCCTGCCCAACGCCATCAGCGTCTTCAACCTCCTGGTCATGAAGGCGTTCTTCGAGGGACTGCCGCAGGAGCTGGAGGAGGCCGCCGCCATCGACGGCCTGAACACCTACGGCGTCCTGTGGCGGGTGGTGCTGCCGCTGTCGAAGGCGGTCATCGCCACGATGGTGCTGTTCTACGCGGTCTCGTTCTGGAACTCGTGGTTCACGGCGTTCCTCTACCTGAACAAGACCGAGTTGTTCCCCGTGACCATCTACCTGCGCAATCTCATCGCGGGCGCCACCGGCGCCGAGTCCGCGGGTGCGTCGCTCAGCGAGGCGTCGGCGGCGGCGGCCAACATCCAGTCGGTGACGATCATGCTCACCGTCCTCCCCATCCTGGCGGTCTACCCCTTCGTGCAGAGGTACTTCGTCTCGGGCGTCATGCTCGGCGCGGTCAAGGGTTAACCACTGTCCTCCCGAAAGGATCCCCCCATGCAGCACATCTCCCGCCGTCAGGCACTCCTCGGGCTGGGTGCGCTCACTCTTGCCGTCGCCGGCTGCGGCGCGGACGAGGCTCCGAAGAAGGCCGCCGACGTGTCCGCGAACAAGGCGGGCGCGATGGCCAACTACGGAGTCAACCAGCAGTTCAAGGCCACCGAGCCGGTCTCGTTCGACGCGCTCTACAACAACCACCCGTTCTACCCGGACAAGAGCGACTGGCTGTTCTGGCAGGAGCTGACCAAGCGGACCAACGTGACGATCAAGCCGGTGGAGGTGCCGCTCAGCGACTACGAGAAGAAGCGCGGCCTGCTGGTGGGCTCCGGCCAGGCCCCGCTCATCATCCCGAAGACCTACCACCCGGCCGAGGAGGCGTTCGTCTCCTCCGGCGCCGTCCTGCCGGTCAGCGACTACTTCGACCTGATGCCCAACTTCAAGGACAAGGTCGCCAAGTGGAAGATGGAGCCGGAGCTGGACACGCTGCGCCAGGCCGACGGCCGCATCTACCTGCTGCCGGGCCTCCACGAGGAGATCTGGATCGACTACTCCCTGGCCGTGCGGACCGACATCCTCGAGAAGCACAAGCTGGAGGTCCCGAAGACCTGGGATGACCTCTACACCCTGCTCAAGGCGCTGAAGAAGGAATACCCCGACCTCTACCCGATGACCGACCGGTTCGGCGTCCCCACGCCCGGCGGCAACCTGTTCAAGCTCGTCGCCCAGGCCTACGGCGCCAAGGGCGGCTGGCAGTACCAGCACGCGACCTTCGACGCCACGGCCGGCAAGTTCGTCTACACCGGCGCGATGCCGCAGTACAAGCAGATGCTGGAGTACCTGAACAAGCTGGTGAAGGAGAAGCTGCTCGACCCGGAGAGCTTCACCCAGCAGGACGAGCAGGCCAAGCAGAAGTTCAACTCCGGCAAGTCGTTCGTGATCAGCGCGAACGCGCAGTCGATCGTCAACGACTACCGCCCGACGCTGAGCAAGCTCGTCCCCGGCGCCAAGGTCGCCAAGATCCCGGTGCCCGTGGGCCCGGTCGGCGAGTACAAGATCGACACTCGGCTCGAGAACGGCATCATGATCTCCAAGAAGGCGCTGGAGAACAAGAACTTCGTCGCCATGATGCAGTTCGTCGACTGGCTCTGGTACTCCGACCAGGGCGAGGAGTTCGCCAAGTGGGGCGTCGAGGGCACGACGTACACCAAGGACGCCTCGGGCGCCTTCAAGCTCGCCAAGGACATCGACTTCGTCGGCCTCAACCCCGGCGCGCCCAAGCACCTGCAGAAGGACTTCGGCTTCTCCAACGGCGTGTTCGCCTACGGCGGCACCACCAAGCTGCTGAACTCCACCTTCTCCGAGGAGGAGGTGGCCTTCCAGGACGTGATGAACGCCAGGAAGGACTGGCCGGTCGAGCCGCCGCACCCGTTCAACGACGAGGAGCGCGAGCAGGCCACGCTGTGGGAGACGCCGCTGAAGGACTACGTCACCCAGCAGACGCTCAAGTTCGTCCTCGGCGAGCGTGACCTGAGCGAGTGGGACGCCTACGTCAAGGAGCTGGAGGCCAAGAACATGACCTCCTACATGAACCTCGTCAACTCCGCCTACGAGCGCTTCAAGAAGGACCACGGCTGACTGCGCTCGTCGGTGAGCGAGGAGAAGGGCAATGCGTGGGCGGCGTGGCGCGAGCTGGGCCGCCCGCGCTCGCCGCGGCCCAGGGAGCTCGACGTGCTGCGGGAGGCGGCCGAGCCCGTGCGCTCCCACCGGAGCCTGCCCGGCGCGGACGGTCGCGTGGACCTGGATCTCCGGCTCGACCGCCACGAGGTTACGCTGGTCGAGCTCACACCGGTGGTGGACCGCACGCCGCCGTGGTGGGACGACAGGCGGCTGCTCGGCCTGGGAGAGGAGAGCCGATGAGCGAGGTGTCGGCGGGGCGGCGGTTCGGCGAGGGCCCGCTCTCGCGCGCCGCCACGCTGATCTACAGCCTGCTGGTGGTCGAGGGCCTGTTCCTCGTCGCAACCGCGCCCGGCCTGATCGCGCTGACCCTGCTCGGCGGCGACGCCGCCAACGTGCCGCTGGTGGCGGCCTGCGCGCTGCCGCTCGGCCCCGCGCTGTCGGCCGCCCTCTACGCGCTGCGCCACCGCAGCCGGGACCTGACGGACCTGCGTCCGGCGGCGGCGTTCTGGCGCGGTTACAAGGCCAACGTGCGCGGCGTGCTGAAGATCTGGGTGCCGTGGCTCGTCGCGCTGGCCGTCGTCGGGACGAACCTGGCGAACTTCGCCGTCGCCGGCGTCCCGGGGTGGTGGGCGGTGCTGCTCGTGCTCGTCGCGCTGGCGGCGCTGCTGTGGGCGGCCAACGCGCTGGTGATCACGTCGCTGTTCGCGTTCCGGGCGGTGGACGTGGCGCGGCTGGCGTCGTACTTCCTCATGCGCCACCCGAAGGCCGCCCTCGGCAACGCGTCGCTGCTGATCGTGGCGGGCGGCATCACCATGGTCGCCACCGAGCTGGCGCCCGCCCTGCTGGCCTCGGCGTTCGCCGCGGCCCTGCTGTGGAACAGCCGCCCGGTGATCGCCGAGGTCCGCGAGCGCTTCACCGCCTGAGGAGTCGCGGGCGCGGATCGAGCCACTATCCTCAGCATGATCTCCCGGTGATCACCGGGAGATGAGAGCTGCGGAAGGTGGCGGGGCATGCCGTCAGTGCTGAGGCTGGGCGTGGTGAGCCTGCTGGTCGCCACCGTGTTCGCCGGGCTCGGCATGTGTGCCGCGGCTCTGGGCGATGCGGAAGTGCGGCATGCCGTGGAGACGGCTCCGCCTCAGGCCGTCGGCGTCACGGTCGCCGGCGTGATCAACGCCGGGAACTTCGCCGGGTTCGACCGGGCCGTACGGGAACAGACGGCTCTGGCGTTCGGTGGCGCGCCCACCGAGGTGACCACCTTGCTCCGCTCGGACGGCTACACGATGCCGGGCCAGGAGAAGCTGAGGTACCGGCGGCCGGAGCGGCTCAGGTTCGGCAGTCTCGACGGATTCCAGCAGCACGCGAGACTGGTCAGCGGCTCCTGGCCCCGGTCGCGCACCGAGCCGGTCGAGGCGGCGATCTCCCTGGCCGCTGCCTCGTTCACCGGCTTCACGGCCGGACAGGTGTTCACCACGATCGGCCGTATCGACGCCGAGCCGGTAAAGGTCAAGATCACCGGGGTGTTCGTGCCCGACGACCCGTACGGGCCGCGCTGGGCCGGCGACCTGATGCTCGGCCGTGGCGTCGAGAGGGAGGGATACACCACCTACGGCCCGCTCATGGTGGATCAGGCCACCTTCCTCGACCGCTTCGCCGAAACGGTCGACGCCACCTGGACCGTCGTGCCCGACCTGCGCGGCCTGCCGGTCGAGCGGCTGCGTACGGCCGCCGCCCGGCTGCCGGACCTGCGGGAACGACTCAAGGCGAACGGCTGCCCCGACTGCACGCCCGCTAGTGCTCTCCCCGGCACCCTGGCCCGGATCGAGGCCGCCGCGCAGGCGGCCCGCTGGACCGTCCTGGGTCTGGCGGCGCTCCTGGCCCTGGCGCTGCTCCTCACGCCCGGGCCCAGGCGGACCGGCCGGGCCCTGGGCACGGCGGCGGTGGCCATGGGCTGCGCGTTCCTGGCACCGTTCGTGGTCCGCCTGCTGCTGTCCCTGGCGGAGGCCACGCCGTGGTGGCGGGCCGCGGGATTACGGCTGCCGGACCTGTCGGGAACACTCCTGGTGGCGATCCTGATGGCGCTGGTCGCGGTCGTGTGCCTGGTCGCCGAGGCACCGAGGCCGGGGATACGGGCGCTCTCCGCGGGGATCGCCGCCGCGGTCGCCGTTCTCGCGATCGGTGGCGCCACGACCTGGCGCTCCTCGCAGGCGGACCAGGCCCGTCACCAGGCCGGTGCCGACGTGCGGCTGACCGGCCCGCCGGCGGGAGGCGAGCCGGGCGTCCTCGGCCGTGGCACCGCCTTCACCGCGCTGCCCGGTGTCACCGCCGCGGTGCCCGGGCACCGCGATCGCGTCGACGTCGACCTCCGCTACAGCACCCTCCTCGGCGTCGACGCGAACCGCCTCGGCGAGGTGTTCCGGCTGCGGCCCGATCTGTCGGACCGGACGGTGGCGCAGCTGGCGGCCGCGATGGTCGCTGGCCGTCCCCAGCTCGGCACCCTGCCGCTGCCCGGTCGGCCGCGCACGCTGACCGTCGAGGTCGAGCGGTCCGACGGCTCCGTGCGGCTGCGCGCGGTGGTCTCCGACGCTCTCGGGGTCTGGCACGACCTGCCGGTCGCTCCGCCGCGCGAAGGCTCCGCGAAGGTGGACGTGGACCTCGCCGGCCTGGCCGGCCGGGACGGGAAGATCGCCTACCCGCTTGCCGTCCGGGGTTTCCTGGGCGACGCCACCGACGACTCCGCGCACGTGATCACCGTGACGGCGCTGCGCGCCGACGGCGGGGAACTGGCCCTTCCCGCGGGCCAGCGATGGTCGGAAGGGACGGGAGGCGGCATCTTCTCCCTGAAGGTGAAGGACGGTGCCTCCGTCGTGCGGCCCGTACCGCTGAACGCCGCCCCTGACCGGCCGGTGCCGATCGTGCTCACCCCCGAGCTGGCCGCCTCGGCGAAGCTCGCCACGGGCCGGACCGGCTCCATCTCGCTCGGACGGCGACCGCTCCAGGTCGAGCTCGCCGGTGTCGTCGAGCGCATGCCCGGCGTCGCTCTCGACTCCGCCGCCGTTCTCATGGACTGGCAGACCTTGCAGGCCTGGAACCTGGCCGCGGCACGGCCGCCGTTGCCCGCCACCGACTGGTGGCTCGCCGTGGACGGCGACGGGAACGCGGCCCGCGCGGCGGTGGCCGGATCCGGGTGGGACGTCACGGTGATCGGCTCGCCGGATCCGGCGGTCCCGTCGCCCGTCCTGCTGGGCGGAGCGATCGCGCTGGGGCTGGTGGCCGCGTCCGGCCTCCTGCTCCGCGCCGCCGCCGCGGGCCGTTGGGCGGCCCTGTGGCACGCCGCCGGGGGCGCCTTGCTGGGGCTGGGGCTCTGCCATGTCCTGATGCCCCGGCTCGTGCGTGCCTGGCAGGGCGGGCCCGTCACGCCGGACGTCGTGCCGGACGTGCCGTGGCCCGCGATCGTCGCCCTGCCCGTGCTGGTGGCGGCTGTGATCGCCGTCGCGCGGTCGTTCGCCGGGCGCTCCCTAGGGGATGCGCCTGCCGCGCGCGTCGGGGACGCCTGACTTGCGGAAGAAATAGGCGTTGATCTGGTCGCGCCACTCCTCGGCGCACCGGACCTGCTCGTCGAGCCGCTCCTTGACCCGGGCGTACAGGTCCGGGTCGACCGCGCCGGTGTCGGCCAGCTTCTCCCAGTGCAGCCGCGTCTCGGCCGCCTCCTCCGCCCCCGCGAAGTGCGTGTCGTAGATGTGCTGGATGACCGTCGAGCCGCTGTGCAGCACGTGCCCGTACGGGACGTGGTGGAAGAACAGCAGCAGCTCGTCGGGGCAGCGCTCCAGCGACTCGTAGACGTCCGACCACGGCCGCGGGTACTGGTCGGTGAAGCCGGTGCCGGTGGCGCGCGTGCGGTCCACGCCCACGCCGTCGCGGTCGGCGAAGTGGTACGTGCCCCACGGCGTGTACTCGTAGCCGTCCACGTCCGGGCCGTAGTGGTGGCCGGGGCGCACCATGAAGCCGACGCCGAGCGGCGCGGTGTAGCGCTCGTACGTGCGCCACGACCCGTCCATCATGGCGTGCAGGGTGCGCCGCAGCGACTCGCCGGGCCACGCGAAGGTGAGGTCGATCCACTCGTCGAGGACGGCGGCGGGGTCGAGGCCCGGGTCCCAGGCCAGGCGGCCGAACGCGTACAGGTTGGCCTGCGCGAGCGGGTGGCCGGTCCAGTAGCGGTCGTCGCCCGCGTTGGAGACCGCGACCAGGTCGCCCGCCTCGGCGACGTTCTCGAACGCGAGGATCTCGCTCCACATGGGGGCCAGGTAGCAGACGTGCCGCTGCTGGCCGGTGTACTCCTGCGTCACCTGCAGCTCCACCGCCAGGCGGGTCCCCCGCATCTCCAGGATCACCGGGGAGACCGGCTCGCGCGTCTGGAAGTCCATGGGGCCGTGCTTGACCTGCAGGATCGCGTTGTCCAGGAACCGGCCGTCGAGCGGGGCGAAGTGGTCGTAGGCGGCGCGGGCGCGGTCGGTCGAGCGGTCGCGCCAGTCCTGGCGGTGGTTGTAGACGAAGGCCCGCCAGTGCACGACCCCGCCGAAGGGGGCCAGGGCCTCGGCCAGCATGTTCGCGCCGTCGGCGTGGGTGCGCCCGTACGCGAACGGGCCCGGCTGGCCCTCCGAGTCGGCCTTCACCACGTATCCGCCGAAGTCGGGGATCGTCGCGTACACCTGCTCGGTGGTCCGCGCCCACCACGCCCGCACCCCCTCGTCGAGCGGGTCGGCGGTGGGCAGGCCGCCGAGCGCGATCGGGGAGGCGAAGTTGACCGACAGGTGCACGCGGATCCCGTACGGGCGCAGCTCGGCCGCGATCGCGGCCACCTCGCCGAGCCGGTCGGTCAGCAGGTGGGCCTCGGTGGCGTGCACGTTCACGTTGTTGATCGCGACCGCGTTGACGCCGGAGGCGGCCAGCAGCCGCGCGTAGGCGCGCACCCGCGTCAGGTCGGCGCGCGGCGCGCCCTTGTCCCAGAAGATCGAGCCGCCCGCGTAACCGCGCTCGACCTGGCCCATCACCGGGTGCACGTCGATGTTGTCCCAGTGGTCGAGCATGCGCCGGCGCATCGCGGGCCGGTGGTGCTCCGTCTCCCTGTCGGCCCCGAACGCGGCCTCGCCGAGCCGTACGACGTGGAAGAACCCGTACAGCAGCCCGGCCGGATCGCCGCCGGTCACGGTCGTGACGCCGTCCCGCCGCGCGATCGCGTACCCGTCCGCTCCCTCGGCCGCGTCCAGGCCCAGCACCAGGTCGTACGGGCCCTCGGAGCCGTCGCCGTACCCGGCGCGGGCCCGCGTGACCTCCGCCCGCACGGTCTCGGCGAGCGGCCCGTCGGCCCGCACGAGAGTACGGCGGGAACCGATCGCCCGGAACGCCTCGGGCGGCAGCCACGCCGCGTGGACGTCGGTCAGTTCGGGAATGGTCACGAGGCTCCTTCGGTCGGTCACCGAGGGATGAATCTATCGAAACCGCACCCGCCGCGAGCGATCAGGGGTGGCGCTCCTCAGGCACCGCGGGGCGCCGACAGGGTCGCGCTGATGTTGCCGACGCGGCCGTGTCCGTCGAAGTCGACGGCCGCCTCGAAACCGGGACCCGTGAGCATGAGCCGGTCGCCGCCCGCGTCGCTGTAGGACGCCCCGAGCCCGCGGCGGGCGGCGTAGCCGTGCATCGCGCGCCGGTGGTCCGTCAGCAGCGGCAGGGAGAGCGCCTGCTGCAGGACACGCATGACGCGGACCGGCTCGGGCGGCGGCAGCTGGAAGTCCGGGTGCTCGACGAGGAACGCGGCCCGGGTGCCGCCGCCCGCGTCGCCGCTGTAGGACGTCCAGTGGCCGGTCACCGCCTTGGCGGCCTCGGTGAGGATCGCGGCGGCGAAGTGCGGCTCGGCGGGGGAGGTGGGCAGCGCGGCGAACGGGACCTCCGCGGAGGCCAGCTCCGCGATGCCGAACCGCTGCCCGAAGTCCCGCAGCGTCCCCGACAGGGCGGTCACCGGCTCCGGGAAGCCGGACGGGTTGGCCCAGGCCCACAGCCACGACTCCGGCCCGGGGGCGGCGCTGCCGAGCAGGTGGAAGCGGGTGCAGGTGATCGTGCGGCTCCCGGTGAACTGGAAGCGCTGCTCCCGCAGGTCGACGCTCCAGTTGTGCTCGCCGAGGACCTCTTCGAGGTGGATCTGGTGCTCGAGGGAGATGATGGCCGCGTCGTCGAGCAGGTTCGTGAGGGTGAGGGATTCCGGCATCCCGGCAGACTACGGGATGCGGCCGACAGGGCTGCCCGCCCTCCTTCCCGGAGGGCGGGCAGCTCGACTTCAGCGCACCTTCACCTGCGAGGCCGCCGTGCCGCCGCCGGGCGCCTCCCAGCCCGCCACCACCGCCGGGTGAGCGGCCGGGGCGCGGGTCAGGGGCACGGTGACGGTCGTGACGCCCTTGCGGGACACCGTGACGACGCGGCTGCCCGCCGTCCCCTGGTCGTCGCGGACGAACAGGTGGGCCTTACCGGGCGCCTCCGCCCGCAGCGTCACCTTCACCTCCTTCTGGCCGCCGGTGGCGGAGACGGCCTGGCCGCTCTCCGACTCCTTGGCCGCCGGGCCGCCCGCGAGCGGGACGTTCACGCGGACCGCCTGCTCCAGCGACTGCGGCGAGTCCAGGCTGGACAGGGCCGTGTCGGGGATCACCGGGTCGGGCACCGGCCGGTCCGCGGGCGGCCGGTAGCCGGTCAGCGTGGCCGCGCCCCACCGGTACGGGTCGCCCTGCACGCCGCCCCACGTCGACCAGCCGATCCGGGTCTGGCCGGTCTTGTCCTGGGTGTCGGAGTCGTACACGAGGATGTTCAGCCCGAGGTGGGTGGGGTCGATGGAGCCGGGCAGGAGCTCCAGGGGGATCGACATCTCCACGGTGTATCCGCCCGAGACGACCTTCGAGGCCACCCGCATGCCGGGAGCGGTCTGCTCGCCCGGGCCCTGGCGGTTGTCGGCGTCGCGCAGGAAGCACGGCGGTCCCTCGGCCGTCACGGGCAGCACCGCGGTCTTGAAGGTGGTCGAGGTGTTCTCGGACGTGCCACGCGGGTCGAGCGTGACCTCCACCGAGTCGGTACGCCAGTGCCGCTTGCAGTCGGCGGCGGCCAGCCGGGTGCCGAGCACGTCGTCCTGCACCTGTACCAGCAGGTAGAGGGTGTCGTCGCGCCACGCGAGCTTGGCGGTGCCGGAGCAGTCGGCCGCGGACGAGCAGGCCGTGCCCTCCCACAGCCGCGAGATGTCGAGGGCGGGCCCGGGATACTCGCCGTCGCCCGCCACGCCGTCCACGGTGGGCGACGCCTGCGGCACGGAGGCCGCCGGGACCAGTTCGAGTGCCGGCTTGCTCGCGACCGCGCCGTCCACGCTGATGGTGTACGCGTAGTCGCCGCCCTGGTTGGACGTCTTCAACGAGGGGTCGGAGTTCGTGACGGTGAATGGCACCATCGTCGAGGCCCCGGCGGCCAGGTCGCTGTAGGGCGCCTCCACGCGGTCCGCGGTGAACCCGGCGGGCAGGTCCACGCGCACGGTCCCCGACTTGGCGGCGTCGCTGACGTTGGTCACCACGACGCCGACCTGCCGGGAGCCGCCGGAGGGCAGGGTGAGCACGGGGGTGACGATGCCGCGCAGCTGCGGCACGCCGACCTCGGAGGTCCACTTCTCGTACTGGGCGACCTGGGGGAGGAGCTGCTGCCCGGCCCGTACGGGCGGGCTGATCTCGACCTGCCGGTCGGTGTAGCCGCGGCCCCGCTCGGTGGTCAGCGCGGCCGACACGCGCGCCCGCCCGGTGCCCGCGGCGGGGGTTACGGTGAATGTCGCCGTCCCGGTGCGTCCGGCGGAGAGCCTGCCCAGGTCACCCGAGCCGCTGACCTGCCAGCCCGCGGGCACGCCCAGCGTCACCGACGAGCGGCCCAGCGGCTCGCGGGCCGGCGCGGTCGCGCTGACCTTGACGGTGAACGGCGTGCCGGGCCGCACGTCGAACGTGCCGGCGCGCAGCTCGAACAGGGTGCCCAGCGGGACCGCCCCGCTCGCCCTGGTCAGCGCGCCGTCGAGGATCGCCGTCGGCGCGGCCGCCGCCGCGCTGCCCGGCTCGGGGAACGGCACCCGCGAGTCCACCTGCGTGAAGAAGTCGCAGCCGAGCTGGTTCGGGTCCGACGGCACGTCGGGGAAGACGGCCCAGCCCTGGGAGGCGTACGCGCGCTGGGCGTCGCGCTCGATCGCGGCCCACGTCTTGCCCTGGGCCTGGGAGGGGCGTCCGCTCCACACCCCGTACACATTCTGCGCGGGGTTGTTCGGGCGGAAGGTCGAGGCGCAGGACGGGCCGGTCTGCGAGGTGCCGCGCCCGCCGCCGAGCAGCAGCCGGGCCGCCGCGAACGGGCGCAGCCCCTCGCGGGTGATCTGCTCGGGGAACACCTTGGGGTCGGCCGCCGCGTAGAACGCCTGCACGGCCAGCCGCGCCGCCTGCTGGTGGTTGCCGTGGTTGCCGGGGGAGGGCGCCGGGTCCATGGTCAGGATGACCTCGGGCCTGGTCTGGCGGACCACCCGCACGACCTTCTCCAGGGTGTCCGCGCCCCAGATCTGGTCGGTCAGCGGGGCGCTCACCGTGTAGTAGAAGTCGACGTCGTCGAGGTTGAAGACCTCGCGCACGCCCGCCTTGCCGACCGCCGCCCGCTCCTCGGACTCGCGCAGCAGCCCGAGCGCCGGGCCCTCCTCGGGTCCGACGGCGTTGCCGCCGCCCTCGCCGCGGCTGACGGTGACGACGCCGGTGCGTACGCGGTGGTCCTCGTTCCACTGGCCGAGCGTGGACAGGCTGAACGCCTCGTCGTCGGGGTGGGCCCCGACGAACAGCGCGTCGAGGTCCACGGGAGCGCCGGTGGTGGAGGCGGCGGAGGCTGTGGAGGGAACGGCGGGTGAGAGGGCGAGCGCGACCGTGGCGGCCAGCACCAATGACAGGCGTTTACGCATGGAACCTCCGGAACAGTTACTCGCGGACCGCCCCTTGGAGCAGGCCGCGGACGAAGTGACGCTGGAGGAACAAGTAGAAGATCACGACCGGGGTCGCGACGATGACGGAGCCGGCGGCCAGCAGGGTGAAGCCGGAGGTGTACTGGCCCTGGAAGAAGGCCAGCCCCAGCGGCGCGGTCCGGAGCGACTCGCTGGTGACCATGATCAGCGGGATGAGGAACTCGTTCCACGTCCACATGAAGACCAGCACGGTCAGCGTGACGACGGCGGGCCGGGCCGGCGGCACCAGCACCTGCCACAGGATGCGCCACGTCGAGGCGCCGTCGATGCGGGCGGCCTCGACGATGGCCCGGTTGGAGGCCCGGAAGTAGGCCCGCATCCAGAACGTGCCGAACGCCACCGACAGCGCCACCTGCGGCAGCGCCACCGACCAGAACGTGTCGATCAGGCCGAGCGAGCGCAGGTCGAAGTAGAGCGGCACCGCGATGGCCTCGCTCGGCATCATGATCCCGAGCATGAACAGGTAGAACAGCACCGACTGGCCGCGGAAGCGCATGGTGCCGAACGCGTACCCGCTCAGGATCGACAGCACCACGCTCACGACCACGACGAACGACGACACTGCCAGGCTGGTGCGCAGGTACGTGCCGAACCGCCCGATCTCCCACGCCGCCGCGAAGTTGCCCAGCCCGGAGGTCCCCCCGCTGTCGGCGGGGCCGAGCGCGGCGGCCAGGATCGAAACGATGGGGAAGAGCGCGAAGGCGGCGAACGCCGACAGGATCACGTAGTTGCCCACCCGCTCGCCCCGCGAGATCACGACACCCTCCTGTCGGCGAACCGGTTGATCCCGAACGAGATCACGAAGATGACCACGGTGAGCGTGACGCCGATGGCCGCGGCCGAGCCGATCTGGCTGAGCCCGAAGGCCCGGTGGTAGACCTCGTACGACGGCACCGACGTCGAGTCGCCCGGCCCGCCGCGCGTCGTGACGTACACCAGGTCGAACGTGCGCAGCGCGGCGATCACCGTCAGCGTCAGCGCGACGGCGATCTCCCCGCGCACCGACGGCAGCGTGACCGCGAAGAACTCCCTGACCGCGCCCGCCCCGTCCAGCCGCGCCGCCTCGTACAGCTCGCCGGGGATGCGGCTCATCCCGGCCAGCAGCAGCACCGTCACCAGCCCGGTCTCGAACCACGTGCCCACCACCCCGACCGCGGGCAGCGCGAAGGTGTAGTCGCCCAGCCAGCCCCGCGTCAGCGAGTCGAGCCCGAGCGCGCCGAGCAGGGTGTTGAGCGTGCCGTCGGGCGCGTAGACCCGCCGCCAGGCCACGGCCACCACGACCATGGCCACCACCTGCGGCAGGAACACGACCGTGCGGAAGAAGCCGAGGCCGCGCACCTTGGCGTGGTTGAGGATCGCGGCCAGCCCCAGCCCGATGGCCAGCGGCGCGGCCGCGTAGAACACGACCAGCACCAGCGCGTGGCCGAAGGCCGCCCGCAGCCCCTCGTCGGAGACGATCGCGAGGTAGTTGTCCAGGCCGACCCAGCGGCCGAGCGACAGCCCGTCCCAGTCGTACAGCGACAGCTGCACCGCGCGACCGATCGGATAGAGCAGGAACACCGCGTAGACGGCGAAGGCCGGCAGCAGGTAGAGGTAGGCGACGCGGCGAGGCTCTCCCGGAGGCCGGCCCCCGGTCATCGGTCGGCTCACCCGTTGCTCTCGACGAAGGTCTTGTAGTCCTTCTCCAACGTGGCCAGGAACTCCTGCGGGGTCTGCTTCTTGGCCAGCAGGTCCTGCAGCGCCGCGCCCAGCGTGTCGGCGAACGTCGGGGTGGCGTAGTCGAGGTACGGCACCAGCCCTTCCTTGGCCGTGACCGTGCCGAACGCGGTGAAGACGTCCTGCTGCGGCCCCGCCGGGACGCTCTGCTGCGCGGTGTCGGCGACCGGCAGGTTGCCGGTGGTGGTGAGCACCTTCATCGCGTCGGCGTTGGTGATGAAGTCGATGTACGCCGCCGCGGCGTCCGGGTTGGGGCTCTTGGCCGTGATCGCGAACGGCAGCCCGGTCCCGCCGGTCGCGACGGGCGGCGCGTCGGCCGTGGCGCCCGGCGGCAGCATGAAGCCCAGGTCCTTGCCCAGCGCCTTCTGCAGGTCGGCGAGCAGCCAGGTGCCCCCGATCAGGAAGACGCCCTCACCCTTGCCGAACGCCTGCCACGCCGGGTCGTAGCCCTGGCCGTTGAAGCCCTTGTTGAAGTAGCCCTTGTCCACCCAGCCGACGAGCTCCTCGGCGGCCTTGGTGTTCTCCGGCGTGTTCCACGAGGCGCCCTTGCGGCCGAAGGCCAGCGTGCTGATCTGGTCGGCGGGCACGCCGCGGCTCTGCACCGTGCCGAACACGTGGATGGCCGGCCACTTGTCGAGGTTGCCCAGCTGCGTCGGCACCTCGCCGGCGGTCTTGGCCTTGGCCAGCGCGGCGTCGAAGTCGGCCCACGTCGCGGGCGGCTGCAGGCCGAGCTTGGTCAGCTTGGCCTTGTTGAAGAAGATGCCGACGACCTCGCCGACCTGCGGAAGGCCGTACAGGTTGCCCTCGCCGAAGGTCTTGCCGTCGGCGCTGTAGCTCGAATAGCGCAGCACCGACTGCGGGTAGCGCTTCTTCCACCCGTACGCCTCGGCGTAGGCGTCCAGCGGGCGCAGCTGCCCGGCCTTGACGAACGCGCCCATCGACGAGCGGCCGTTGTTGGCCTCCACGATGTCGGGCGGCTCGTTGCCGCTCAGGGCCAGGCGCAGGGTCGTGTTGAGGTCGTCGAAGGAGCGGCTCACCCGGTTGATCTTGATATTCGGGTACTTCGCCTGGAAGGCGTCGTTGAGCTGCTTCATCTGGGCGGCCTGCCCGCCGCGTACCTCCTGGTCCCAGATCGTCAGGGTGACGTTGCCGAGCGCCGCGGCGTCGGTGCGCACCGACGAGGCGGAGGGCTGCGCGGAGGTGGCCGCGGGCGGGGCGGAGGATCCGGGGGCGCACGCCGTGACGGCAAGGGCGCTGGCGGCGAGCACGGCGAGCGCTCGGAGCGGGGGGTTCATGGTGTTACTCCTTTTGCGCGGGCACGCGAGGCGTGTCGGGGCCCTCGTCCTCGGGTGGGTTCGGCCGCGTGGTGGGAACCTTGGGGCCGACGTCGGCGTACCGGGCGATGGTCGCGGCCGCGCGGCGCACGGCGCCCACCGGCACGGCGGGCACCAGCTTGTCGAGGAAGGCGTAGCGGCGGGCCAGCGAGTTGCCGTAGGCGCCGCTGTGGTCGGCCGAGTCGCGGACCTCGTGCCACCAGTCGGCGATGTCGCCCCAGCCGGGCGCCGCGAGCGAGCCGCCGAACTGCTGCACCGCCAGCGCCGCGCACAGCTGCGCGAACGCCAGGCGGTCGGCCAGCGGCCAGCGCGACAGCGTACCGAGCACGAACCCCGCGCCGAAGACGTCGCCCGCGCCGGTCGGGTCGAGCGCCGTCACCCGCGGCGCGGGCACGAACGCCTCCTCGCCGTTGGTGGAGTCGATGGCCATGGCGCCGTTGGCCCCGTCGGTCACCACGGCCACGGGGACTTTGTCGGCGATCGCGTAGAGCGCGTCGCGCGGGGTGTCGGCGCCGGTGTAGGCCATCGCCTCGACCGCGTTGGGCATGAACGCGTGGCAGAGCGCGAGCTGGTCCAGCAAGGACGCCGACCAGGAGCCCGACGGGTCCCAGCCCACGTCGGCGAAGATGAGCGCCCCCTCGCGGCGCGCCAACTCGGCCCAGTTGCACGGGCTGTCCGGTGAGTCGAGCGGATCGTCGGTGGACAGCGACACGATCACCGCCTTGGACCGCGGCGGGTTGCCGATCATCTCCGAGGCCGGCAGGGGCGAGGGGTGCCCGTGCGTCACCATGCTGCGGTCGCGGTCGACCGCCATGGAGACCGTCACCGGCGAGTGCCAGTGCTCGAACCGCCGCGACCTGGACAGGTCCACCGACTCCTGCTCCTCGAGCGTGCGCCAGCAGAAGTCGCCGTAGTCGTCGTCGCCGAACGCGGCGGCCAGCGAGGTACGCAGGCCCAGCCGGCTGGTCGCGATGGCGAGGTTGGCGATGCCGCCGGGGCACGATCCCATGCCCTCGGCCCAGATCTCGGTTCCGGCCGCGGGCATCGCGGGCAGACCGGTGAAGATGATGTCCAGAAAGACCGTGCCCGCCAGGAAGACGTCGAACTGCGGCCCCTCCGGGGTGCGTTCGGCGGCGAGAGGGTCGTACACCTGATTAGACACGGGAATGAGTCCTCCCCGACACGTATCGAGATGTGCGCAATCTTGCACGTTTGCTCGCGCACTTCAAGTCTTCCCCTGAGAGTTTTTGGGCAAAGCTGCATAGTTCTGCGCGATTTTGACTGATACACTCGCGCCGTGCTTCAGCGCCTCAGGCATGCCGAGATCATGCGCCGGGTCCGACTCTCAGGCGCCACCAGCGTCAGCGATCTCGCCAGCCAGCTCGGCGTGAGCCCGTCCACCATCCGCAGGGACCTCGAGGTGCTCGACCGCGACGGCACGCTGCGGCGCGTCCGCGGCGGGGCCCTGCTCCTCGATGGCGGGCTCCTCGACGGCGGGCTCCTCGACAGCGGGGTCAGCGTCGACGCCGACGCCGACCGGCCGTTCGCCGAGGTGGCCGAGGTGGACGAGCAGGACAAGGAGGCGGTCGCGGTCCGCGCCGCCGAGCTGGTCCGCGACGGCGACGTGGTCCTGCTCGACATCGGCACGACGACGATGCGGCTGGCCCGGCGGCTGCGCGGGCGCCGCGTCACCGTGGTCACCTCCAGCCTCGCCGTGCTCGACGTGCTGCGCTCCGACCCGGAGGTCGAGCTGCTGCTGCTCGGCGGCGCGCTGCGGCGGACGTACCACTCGCTGGTCGGGGTGCTGACCGAGGCGGCCCTGAGCCAGGTGGTCGCCGACCGCGTCTTCCTGGGCGCCAGCGGCCTGCGGCCGGACGGGCAGCTCGTGGACACCACGCTCGCCGAGGTGCCGCTGAAGCGCGCCATGATCGCGGCGGCGGGCCAGGTGGTGCTGCTCGTCGACCGGCACAAGTTCCCGGGCACCGGCGCGCTGCGGGTGTGCGGGCCCGACGACATCGACGTGATCGTCACCAACCAGGGCGCCGACGAGGCGACGCTGCGCAACTGCGCCGCCGCCGGCGCCGAGATCCTGCTCACGTGAAAGGGTATCGATGAGACTGGCCGTTCTCGGGGGCGGCGGCTTCCGGGTCCCGCTCGTGTACGGCGCGCTGCTGCGCGAGACCGCGAAGCCGCGTGTGGAGCAAGTGGTCCTGTACGACGTGTCGCAGGACCGGCTGGAGGCCATCCGGCACGTGCTCGGCCAGCTCGCCGCCGGGCACGACGACCCGCCGGAGGTCCTGACCACCACCGACCTGGACACCGCGCTGCGCGACAGCTCGTTCGTCTTCTCCGCGATCCGGGTCGGCGGCCTGGCCGGGCGCACCGCCGACGAGCGGGTCGCGCTCGACCTGGGCCTGCTCGGCCAGGAGACGACCGGCCCCGGCGGCATCTCCTACGGCCTGCGCACCATCCCGGTCGCGCTCCACGTCGCCGAGCGGGTGGCCGCGCTCGCGCCCCAGGCGTGGGTCATCAACTTCACCAACCCCGCCGGCATGATCACCGAGGCCATGCGGCACGTGCTCGGCGACCGCGTGATCGGCATCTGCGACTCCCCGATCGGCCTGATCCGCCGGGCCGCCGTCGCGCTCGGGCTCGACCCGGCGCGCGTGTCGCCCGACTACGTGGGCCTCAACCACCTCGGCTGGTTGCGCGGCCTCACCTATCAGGGGCGCGACGTGCTGCCCGGCCTGCTGGCCGACGACGCGGCCCTGCGGCAGGTCGAGGAGGCGCGCATCTTCGGCGGCGACTGGGTGCGCACGCTGGGCGCGCTGCCCAACGAGTACCTGTACTACTACTACTTCACCCGGGAGTCCGTGGCCGCGATCTCCGGGCAGACCCGCGGGGAGTCGCTGGTCCGGCAGCAGGACGACTTCTACGCGGCCGTGCGGGCGCGTCCCGAGGAGGCGCTGGCGGAGTGGGTCAGGGCGCGCAGGCTGCGCGACGAGTCGTACATGGCCGAGGCCCGCGAACCCACCGCCGCGGGCGCGCGCGACGCCGCCGACCTGGAGGCCGGCGGGTACGAGGGCATCGCCCTGGCCCTCATGGCCGCCATCGCCCGCGGCGAGCCGACGTCCATGATCCTCAACGTGCGCAACGGCGCCGCGGTGCCCGGCCTGCCCGCGGACGCGGTCGTCGAGATCCCGTGCGCGGTGGACGGGGCCGGCGTCCGGCCGCTGGCCACCCGCCCCCTGCCGGGCCGCTTTCTCGGTCTCGTGCAGCAGGTGAAGGCCGTGGAGCAGGCCGCCATCGAGGCCGCCAGGTCCGGCTCGGCCCGGCTGGCGGTCGAGGCGTTCGCGCTGCACCCGCTGGTCGACTCGGTCGCGACGGCCCGCAAGCTGCTCGACGGCTACCGGGCGCGCATCCCCGAGCTGGCCGCCGCCATCCCGGGCTCCTCCGACACGGGCGGGCGCACGACGATCTAGCGGGCCCTCCTCGGGGGCGCTTCCACGCCGCGCCCCCGCTCTGGGGTCGCCGTCACGCCATGCCGGCCGCCTCGAAGAGCCGCAGCTCGCGCCCGGGGCGGCACACCAGCTGCAGCCCCACCGGCAGCCCGTCCACCGTGCCCGCGGGCACGGTCAGCGCGGGCAGGCCCAGCACGTTCCACAGGCTCGTCATGGACAGCAGCGCGGGCCGCACGGCGACGGTCCGGCCGTCCACCTCCGTCTCGCGCTCCAGGAGCAGCGGGGCGGTGATCGGCACGGTGGGCAGCGCCAGCACGTCGTGCCGCTCGAACAGCGTCGCCGCGGCCTCGGCGAGCCGGGAGCGCGCGGCCACCGCCGCGACGTACTGCCAGCCGGGGATCTCGGCGGCCGTGCGGAGGCGTTCGAGCAGTTCGGGGTCGAACAGCTCGGGCGCCTGCGCGATCCGGGCCGCGTGCACGGCCACCGCCTCGCAGCTCTGGATCACCGTGTACGTCTCGCGGAACTCCTCGCCCAGCCCCGCCCGCAGCCGCACCTCCTCCAGTCCCGAGCGGGCCAGGCGGGACTCCGCGGTCGCGCGTACCGCGTCCACCACGCGCGGATCCCCGTCGAACAGCTCCGACGGATCGAGCCAGGCCACCCGCGCGGGACCGGGGTCCTCGCGCAACTGGGCGGAGGCCAGGCAGCGGTAGGCGAGCAGGCAGTCCTGCTCGTCACCGGCCAGGACGCCGACGTGGTCGAAGCTGCGTGCCAGGGGGAACACACCTTCGGCCGAGATCGCCCCATAGCTCGGCTTGAACCCGGCGATCCCGCACAGAGCCGCCGGGATGCGGACAGATCCTCCCGTGTCGGTGCCGAGCGCGAGCGGTACCAGGCCCGCCGCCACGGCCGCCGCGCTGCCGCCGCTGGAGCCGCCCGACATGCGCTCCGGGTCCCACGGGTTGCGCGAGGGGCCGTTGGCCGAGCGGTCGCCCGTAGGCCCGTACGCGAACTCGTGGGTGGTCGTCTTGCCCACGACGACGGCGCCCGCGCGGCGCAGCCGGGTCACGGACTCGGCGTCGGAGTCCGCGACGTACCCCGCGAAATGCCGCGAACCCATGGTCGCGGGCAGCCCCGCGACCATGAAGAGGTCCTTCACGCCCACCGGCACGCCGTGCAGCGGGCCCCGGTAGGTGCCCGTGTCCAGCTCGGCGTCCGCCCGTCGCGCCGCCGCCAGCGCCCCGTCGGCGTCCACGGTGACGAACGCGCCGAGCGCGGGGTCGCGCTCGGCGATGGCCTCGAGCGCCTGCTCGACGAGCTCGACGGCGGTGGTCCGGCCTTCGCGCAGGTCCTGGGCGAGGCTCGTGATGGTACGGCCGGTGAAGGGGCCGGGGGAGAGCGGCATGGGATCCTTTCGAGCGGTCGTCGGCTGACGGATCCCACTGAACACCACGCACATCGGACCTTCCACCGCAGGGCTCCCCCTCACGGGGCTAAGATCGTCGGATGTCCCAGCCGTCGGCCGCCCGCCGGGCGTGGAAGTGGGCGCGGCTGGTCCTCGCCGTCGTGGTGAGCGCGTGCGCGCTGGCCGGCGTCGTACGGCTGACCGTGCCCGCCACCGCGGGGACGTCGGGGGAACCGCCCGGGGTGCGGCGGCAGCTGGCGTTCCTGCGCGCGGCCCTGGACGCGGGCGCGGGTGACGAGGCGCAGGCGCTCTTCCCCGAGGGGTATTTCTTCCTGCACGCCCTGTACGGGCTGAGCTGGGTCGAGCTCGGCATGCGCGCGCCGGCGGGCGAACGGTCGCGGGCGCTGCGCGAGGCGCGCTGGGCGTTGAGCCGGCTGGACTCGCCCGCCGGGCGGGCCCCGTTCAGCCCCGGCCTCACCCCGCCCTACGGCGTCTTCTACCGGGGATGGTCCAACTGGCTGCGCGGCGGGGCGCTGAGCCTGGAGCCGGCCGAGCGGCGCGACCCGGCCGAGGTGCGCCGGTTCACGGAGGACTCCGCCGCGCTCGGGGCCGCGTTCGACGCGTCCGCCTCGCCGTACCTGGCGGCGTATCCGGGGCAGGCCTGGCCGGTGGACTCGACCGTGGCGGTGGCGTCGCTGCGGTTGCACGACGCGATCCTCCCGCCCCGGTTCGGCGGGACCGTCGAACGCTGGCTGCGGGAGGTCAGGCGGCGGCTCGACCCGCGTACCGGGCTGCTCCCGCACCGCGCCGACCCCGGCGGCGGCGCGCCGGCCGAGGTGGCGCGGGGCAGCTCGCAGAGCATGATCCAGCGGTTCCTGGTGGACGTGGATCCGGCCTTCGCCGCCGAGCAGTACGCGCGCTTCCGCGAGCTGTACGTCGCCACCCCGCTCGGGCTCGGGCCCGCCGTGCGCGAGTACCCGGAGGGCGTGGACGGACCGGCCGACGTGGACTCCGGGCCGCTGCCGCTCGGGGTGAGCCTGTCGGCGACCGTGGTCACCCTCGGCGCGGCGCAGGCGCACTCCGACGCTCCGCTGGCCTCGGCGCTGGCCGGCTACGGGGAGCTGGCGGGGCTGCCCGTGGACACCCCCTGGACCAAGCGGTACGCCTTCAGGCTGCTGCCCATCGGCGACGCGTTCCTGGCCTGGGCGAAGACGGCCCGGCCGTGGGTGGCCCGGCCGCCGTCGGCGCCGCCGGCGACCGTCTCGTGGTGGTGGCGGACGCCGCTGCTGATCCTGCTCACCGCCCTCGCCGCGGCCCCCTGGCTCCCGGCCCTACGCCGTCGCTTCCGTCCCGCCGACCGTGGCTGAGGTCCCTTGGGGAGGGAGGGGCTGCACCTGCCGCCCGTAGCTTGGGGTCCCTCGGGAGGGAGCGGGTTGCGCCTGAGGAGCCGTAGCCCGTGATGGGAGCGCGGCCCGGACGGTGGTTCACCGTCCGGGCCGCGGGTGGGCGCCCCGCGCTTCGCCGGTGGGCGAGGCGCGCGATGGGCGCGGGAGCCGGGCACGGCGAGGGGGTGGGCCGTGCGGTGGCCGGGCTGAAGGGGAGGGTGGCGGGTCAGCGGGTGGAGCCGAGGCGGGTGGAGAGCCGGGTGGCGAGGCGGTCGAGGGAGAGGTTGATCAGGATGAAGATGGCCGCGATGAGGATCGCCGCCGGGATGGTGTTCTTGAAGTTGGCGGCGATCCCGTTCAACCCCCGGTTCACCAGCTCGTCGAAGCCCACGATGAGCCCCAGCGCCGAGTCCTTCAGCAGCACCACGAACTGGCTGACGATGGCGGGCATCATGGTCCGGAACGCCTGCGGCAGCAGGACGAGGCGCATCACCTGCCCCTTGCGCATGCCTATGGCGTAGGCCGCCTCGGACTGGCCGCGCGGCAGGCTCTGCACCCCGGCCCGGATGATCTCCGCGATCACCGAGCCGTTGTAGAGCGTGAGCCCGAAGACGACGGCGGCGAAGGCCGAGATGTTCACGCCGATCAGCATGTACGAGCCGAAGAAGGCGAAGAAGATCAGCAGCAGCAGCGGCACGGACCTGAAGAACTCCACCACCGCGGCCGCGGGCACCCGGATCCACCGGTGGTCCGACATCCGGGCGGTGGCGAAGACGAGGCCGAACAGGCCCGCCAGCACCACCCCCACCACGGCCGCGCCGATGGTCCCGGCCAGCCCCGGCAGGATGAAGGTGGCCCAGACGTCCCCGCGCAGCAGCGGCGTCCACTTGTCGGCCGCCCACTGGTCCTTGGTGTCGAAGCGCACGTAGACCACGTACGCCAGCCCCAGCAGCACGAGCGCGACGACCGCCGCCAGCACCCGGTTGCGCCGGATCCCGCGCGGCCCGGGCCGCTCGTAAAGGTTCGCGTAGCTCATCGGGCCACCGCCATCCGCCGCGACAGCCAGCCGAACAGCAGCCCCATCGGCAGGCACAGCAGCACGAACCCGGCGGCGAAGCCGAGGAAGATCTCGAGGACCTGGTCTCCGTACGTCTCGATCATCTCCCGCATCCGCACGGACGCCTCACCCACGCCGACCACGAGCGCGATCGTGGTGTTCTTGGTCAGCGCGATCATGATGCTGCCCAGCGGCGCCACCACGGCGCGGAACGCCTGCGGCAGCGTGATCAGCCCGAGCGTCTTCGTGAAGCCCAGCCCGAGCGACCGGGCCGCCTCCGCCTGCCCGACCGGCACCGTGTTGAGCCCCGACCGCAGGGCCTCGCAGACGAACGCCGAGGTGTAGGCGGTCAGCCCGATGACGGCGAGCCAGAAGTTGTTGGTCGCGATGTCGTCCGACAGCTCCACGCCGAGCTGCGCCCCGACGCCGAGGCCGGTGAACATCAGCACCAGCGTGAGCGGCGTGTTGCGCATCATGGTCACGTAAAAGTTGGCCGCGCCGCGCAGGGAGGCCAGCGGGGCCACCCGCATGCCGGTCAGCAGCGTCCCCAGCACGAGGGAGCCGAGCGCGCTGACCGCCGTCAGCCGTATCGTCATCCAGAACGCGGCGAGGATCGTGTCGCGTTCGAACAGCAGCGCTTCCATGGATCAGTAGCGCTCCAGCTGCGGGGCCTGCGGAAGGGTGAAGCCGGAGGCGCCGACGCTGGCCTGCAGCGCCTTCGTCCAGCTGCCGTCGGAGAACATCTTCTCCAGCGCGTCGTTGATCGCCTTGCGCCCGGCCGTGTCGTCCTTCTTCAGCCCGATGCCGTACTTCTCGGTGCTGAACGGCTGGCCGACCACCTTGAGCTTGCCGCCGTACTGGGCGGCGTAGCCGGCGAGGATGACGTTGTCGGTGGTGAGCGCGTCGAGCTGGCCGCCCAGGACGCGGTCCACGCACGCCGAGTACGTCCGCTCCTCCTGCAGCTGCACCTCCTTGGAGTACTCCGCCTTGACCTTCTGCGCCGGGGTGGAGCCGGCGACCGAGCAGAGCTTCTTGCCGTTCAGCGTCTCGGGCCCGGTCAGCGCCGTGTCGTCGGCCCTGACCAGCAGGGCCTGCCCGGCCACGAAGTACGGCCCGGCGAAGGACACCTTCTGCTTCCTGGCGTCGGTGATGGAGTACGTCGCCACCACCATGTCCACCTGGCCCTGCTCGATGAACGCCTCGCGGTTGGCCGACACGGTCTCCTTGAACGTGACGTCCTTGGCCTCCACACCGAGCTGCTTGGCCACGTACTTGGCGACCTCGATGTCGAACCCGGCGAAGCTGCCGTCGGGCGTGCGCAACCCCAGCCCCGGCTGGTCGGCCTTCACGCCGACGACCAGCTTCTTGTCGTTCTTGGCCTTGTCGACGATCGAGGCGTTGCTGGCCTCGGCGCTGCCACAGGCGGTGGCGGTGGCGGCGAGCGCGACCACCGCGAAGGTCGCGTAAAGGGACCTGCCGAACATATGACGGCTCCTTAGTGAGTGAGGATCTTGGCGAGGAAGGACTGGGCGCGCTCGCTGTTCGGGGCTCCGAAGAACGCGTCGGGGGTGTTCTGCTCGACGATCTCGCCCTCGGCCATGAAGACGACCCGGTCGGCCGCGCGACGGGCGAAGCCCATCTCGTGGGTGACGACCACCATGGTCATGCCCTCGCGGGCCAGCGAGGTCATGACGTCGAGCACCTCGTTGACCATCTCCGGGTCGAGGGCCGAGGTGGGCTCGTCGAAGAGGATCGCCTTGGGGTCCATGGCCAGCGCGCGGGCGATGGCCACCCGCTGCTGCTGCCCGCCGGAGAGCTGGGCGGGGAACTTGGCGGCCTGACCGCCGATGCCGACCCGGTCGAGCAGTTCCTGGGCCCTGCGCACGGCCTCCGCCTTCGGCCGCTTCAGCACGTGGACCTGGCCGAGGACGACGTTGTCCAGGACGGTCTTGTGCGCGAAGAGGTTGAAGGACTGGAACACCATGCCCACCTCGGCGCGGAGTCTGGCCAGCGCTTTGCCCTCAGCGGGCAGCGGCGTACCGTCCAGGGTGATCGTGCCGGAGTCGATCGTCTCCAGGCGGTTGATCGCCCGGCACAGAGTCGACTTCCCGGCGCCGGACGGGCCGATGATCACGACGACCTCGCCCTGCCTGACGTTCAGGTTGACGTCCCTGAGCACATGGTGGTCGCCGTAGCGCTTGTTGACCTGGTCCAGGACGATCAGGTCGGCCTCGGTCATGCGTCACGCTCCTTGTCTCGGTCAGCGATGGCGTAACCGTAGGAGCCGTATGTGTCACCGAAAGGCTTGTGCGCGTTCTGCTCAGTGATTGATCGATCTGAGTTCGATCAGGGCCGGTGGTCGCCGGGCCTGGAGGCGTCGGACGTCGCGCCGGAGACGCCGATGGTGTCCTTGTAGGCGCGGTCCCACTGCCCGTCGCGCAGCCATCCCGCGATCAGGCCGTTGAGGTAGTCGCGGAAGGCGACGTCCTGCTTGGGCACGCCCATCCCGTACGGCTCGCGCCCGAACGGCTTGAGCACCAGCCGGAACTGGTCCGGATGCTGGTCGAGCAGGCCGAGCAGGATCGTGTCGTCGGTGCTGATCGCGTCGACCCGCCCGTTCGTGAGCGCGGGCACGCAGATGCTGTAGGCGTCGACGATCTCCAGGGTGGCACCGGGCACCAGGGAGCGCAGCCGCTCGACGGACGTCGAGCCCGTGGCGGTGCACACGGTCTTGCCGTCCAGGTCCGACACGTCGTTGATGGTGGTGTCGGCGGTCCTGACGAGCAGGTCCTGCCCGGCGTAGTAGTACGGGTCGGTGAAGGCGACGAGCTGCGCGCGGGCCGGGGTGATCGAGTACGTGGCGATGACGAGGTCCACCACGTTCTGCGAGATGAAGTTCTCCCGCTCGCGCGAGACGGTCTCGACGAAGCGGATGTTGCGCTCGCTGCCGGTGAGGTCCTTCGCGATGAGCCGGGCGATCTCGGCGTCGAAGCCGGTGATCCGCCCGCTGGAGGGATCCTTGTAGCCGAACATCGGCTGGTCGAACTTGGTGCCCACGACGAGGACGCCCCGGTCCCTGATCCGGGCCATCGTGGAGCCCTCGGGGAAGGGGTTGTCGCTCCCGCATCCGGCGGCGGTGAGGCAGAGCAGGACGGCGAGCAGCGCCCTGAGCCCTCTCATCGCACTCGATAACGGTGCTGGGGGCGCCCGGTCGGCCCGTACTTCGGCCGGCCTTCGAGCAGCCCGCGATCGGCCAGATGCTCCAGGTAGCGGCGGGCGGTGGCGCGGCTGACGCCGATCATCCCGGCCAGCTCGTTCGCCGACACGTCCTCAGGGACGGAGGCCAGCGCGTCCAGCACGGCCTGCTCGGTCGCCGCCGAGATGCTCTTCGGCCGGGCGCCCTGGTCGAGGTGGAGCGTGCGGAAGATGCGGTCGATCTCCTGCTGCTCGGCGAACCGGTCGCCCGACTCCAGCTGCTCGGCCGTGGCCGCGTAGCGCAGCAGCGTCTGCTCGAGCGTGCCCGCCCTGGTCGGCTTGACCAGGTAGTAGAGCGCGCCGCGCTGCATGGCGGCGCGTACCGTGGCCGACTCCTTGCGTCCGGAGATCACGATGATGTCGATGGGCGGCTGCTCGGGCCGGCGCAGCCGGTGCGCCACCTCCAGCCCCGGCAGGTCGGGCAGGTGCAGGTCCAGCAGCACCAGCCGGGGTGCGAAACGGCCGGCGGCGGCGAGCGCCGCCTGGCCGGTGTGCGCGATCCCGACCACCCTGAACCCGAGTACTCTGTTCACCTGCGCGTGCAGGGCCGCCGTGACGACCGGGTCGTCGTCCACGATGAGAACGGTGATGTCCCGTGGCTCAGGCACCGCCACTCCTCGTCCAGGTGCAGTTTTTACAAATCAGAGTGAGCTTAGGCAGGTTTTGTTACAAACGCTCAAGTTTTGCGCGTTCTGCTCACCGTGATCCGCCGCCCATGCCCTCTTCCTCTTAATCTGTAGCCGAACCGACAGGGGGGAGGACGGACGCCGGTGAGATGGGTGCTCGCGGTGACTGCCCTGTGGACGCTGCTCGGCCTGCTGCCCCTGGCGCTGCTGACCTCCTCCAGTATCTCCCTGTCGGAGAACGCCGTGCGCGACGAGGTCGACGGCCGGGTCAGGATCACCGCCTCGGTGAGCCGGGTCGTGGTCGAGCAGCAGATGGGCTCCCTGGCGCAGCTCGTCACCACGTTCGCGCAGCGGCCCGGCGTGCGCGACACGGTGGAGCACGCGACCCCCGAGGCCATGCGCACGTACCTCGGAGAGCTCAAGGAGCTGCGCGACGGCATCAGCGGGCTGATCCTGGTCTCGTCGGAGGGCCGCATGCTCGGCGCGGAGCCGAAGACCGTGCTGCCCCAGGACCTCACCGCCACCGACTGGTACCGCGCCGTGCGCGACCGGCGGGCGGCCCACATCTCCCAGGCGTACACGCCCACGATGATCGACGTGTCCAGGGCGGTCGCGGTGGCCGCGCCGATCCCGAGCGTCGACGGCAAGCGCATGCTCGGCATCCTCGCCGTTGTCTACAGCCTGGACGCCATCCAGGAGTTCGCCAAGGAGGCCGCCGAGGCGCAGGACATCAGGCTGCTGATCACCGACCGGGCGGGCGTGCTCGTCGCCGACCCCGGCAGGAAGCTGCTCGCGCTCACCTCCCTGCGGGAGGACCCCCGGGTGGACGCCGCGCTCGCCGGGCGCACCTGGAACGGCCTGTTCAGCGGCGTCGACGGCGCGGTGCTGTCGGCGTCCGAGCCGATCCCGGGCATCGGCTGGACGGTCACCGCCGAGGTGTCCGCCGCCGAGGCGCTGGCCTCGGCCGAGCGGCTCAGGACGAACGTCATGACCGTCGCAGCCCTGCTGGCGCTGCTCATCCTCATCGGCCTGGGCCTGCAGATCCACACCACGCGCGGCCGCCGCCGCGCGCAGGCCACGCTGGCCAGGTACGCGGCCGAGCTGGCCGCCGCCAGGGACGAGGCGGTCAGCGCCTCCAGCGCCAAGTCCGAGTTCCTGGCCAAGATCAGCCACGAGATCCGCACCCCGATCAACGGCGTGCTCGGCATGAACTCCCTGCTCATGAGCACCCGGCTGGACGACGAGCAGCGCCACTACTCGACCACGGCCCAGGAGTCGGCCCAGAACGTGCTGCGCCTGCTCGACGACTTCCTCGACCTGTCCAGGATCGAGGCGGGCCACCTCCAGGTCGACGCGGTGCCGTTCGACCTGCCGCGGTTGTGCGACGAGGTGGTCGCGCCGTTCGCGCCGCACGCGTACGAGCAGGGGCTCTGGCTCACGCTGCGGCTCGACGACGGCGTGCCCCGGCAGGTGACCGGCGATCCGGCCCGGCTGCGCCAGATCCTCACGAACCTGGTGGGCAACGCGCTGAAGTTCACCGTCCAGGGCGGGGTGGACCTGCACGTCACCCTGGAGGAGGGCGAGCCCGGCGACGCGCGGGCGGTGCTCAGGTTCGCGGTCGCCGACACCGGGATCGGTGTGGGGCCCGACGACCGGGAGCGGGTGTTCGGCGTCTTCCGGCAGGTCGACTCGCCGATCACGCGCAGGACCGGCGGCAGCGGCCTGGGGCTGGCCATCGGCCGGCAGCTCACCGAGCTCATGGGCGGGGAGATCGGGCTCGACAGCGTGGAGGGCGTGGGCAGCCGGTTCTGGGTGCGCCTGCCCGTTGACGTGCTGACCTGGTCGGAGCCGTCGGTCGAGGCCCTGCAGGGCAGGCGCGCGCTCGTCGCCGACCCGCGGCCCGAGGACCGCGCGCTGGCCGTGCGGTTCCTGGCGGGCGCCGGGCTCGACGTGGAGGAGACCGCGGACTCCGCCCTGGAACTGCTGCGGGCCGCCGCGTCGGGCGGGCGGCCGTACGAGCTCGCGGTCGTCGCGCTCGATCTCGGCACCGACGCCGAGTCGACCGCGCACGTGATCCTCACGGACCCGCTGCTCCAGGCCACCAGCGTGGTCGTGGTCGTCACCCCCGGGCGGTCGGGTTTCGCCTGGCCCGGCACCATGGGGGAGCGGGCCGTCCAGTCGATCACCCGGCCGCTGAGCCGCCGCCGCCTGCTGGCCGCCGTGGAGAACGCCCTGGTCACCGCCGAGTGCCCCGGCGAGCCGCGCGAAGGCGTGGAGCTCGCGGGCTGGGACGGCGGCGCGCGGATCCTGGTGGCGGAGGACGACGAGGTCAGCCGCCAGGTCGCGATGCTCGTGCTGCGCCAGGCCGGGCACGAGGTCGAGGTGGTGGACGACGGTGAGCAGGCCGTACGCGCCGTGCTGGCCGGGGGCTACGACCTGGTGTTCATGGACTGCCAGCTGCCCGTGCTCGACGGGCTGGCCGCGACCGAGGAGATCAGGCGGCGCGAGGACGCGCACACCCCGATCATCGCGATGACCGCGGCGGCGATGCCGGACGACCGGATCCGCTGCCTGGCGGCCGGGATGGACGACCACCTGGCCAAGCCGGTGGACTGGCCGCGCGTGCTCGCCAGCATCCCGGAGTGGGCCGCCTACTCCGGGCTCCCGCCCGAGCTGGTGGGGCTGTCGCCGGAGGCGCTCGCCGACGTGGCGGAGGCGTACCTGGCCACCGCGACGCGGACGTACGAGGAGCTGCGGCTGGCGGCGCGGACCGGCGACGTGGCGGAGGTGGCCGCGCTCGCCCACCGGCTCAAGGGCAGCTGCGCGACCGTCGGGGCGGCCCGCGAGGCCGAGCTGTGCCGCCGCGTCGAGGATCGGGCGCGTACGGGCGCCGTCGACAGCGAGCCGCTCGACGAGCTGGGCGAGCTGCTCAAGGTGACGCCGGCGTGGATGAACAATCCGTAGCCGCTTTTTAACACCTGGGAAATTTGTCAACGTTAGTGTCTCACTGTTACTAGTCGTGTTTGTTTGTAGTGATTGGAGGGTTGATGGCTGATTCGTCTGGTGAGCCGAGTCCAACGACCACCCCCAGCCCGACGTCCTCCCCGACGCCGACCCCGTCCCCGACGGGCACCCCGTCGCCGACCGGCACCCCATCCCCGACCGGCACCCCGTCTCCGACCGGCACCCCGACTCCCACGCCCACGGGGTCCCCGAGCCCGACCCCGTCCCCCACCGGCACCCCGAAGCCCACCCCCACGGGCTCGCCGAGCCCGAGCCCGACCCCCACCCCCACCCCCACCTGGTCGCCCGTTCCGACGCCCACCTGGTCGGTCATCCCCCCGGCGCAGGAGCCCTCCCCGCGCCCGACCCCGACCCAGGAGCCGGTCCAGCCCCCGAACGCCCCCAGCGGCGGCCTGGAGATCCACTGGACCTCGATCCGCCGCCTGGCCAAGCTCTTCGACAAGACCGGCGACGACGTCGTGGCGCTGCACCGTGGCTCCACCTCGCTGGCCACCACCTCCGACCTGGTCGGCGGCGACGACGACGGCCGCGCGTTCGCCGAGTGGTACAGCGACGGCTACGACTCGCTCACCGAGGCGATGCAGGGCATCGCCGACAAGAACTTCAGCTCGGCGGGGAACTTCCGCGACTTCGAGAAGTTCTGGGACTTCCTGGAGCAGCAGATCATCAGCACGCTGCCCAAGATCCCCGACCTTCCCGCGCCGCCGATCCCGCAGGCCCCGCCGCGCAAGGAAGGCGCCTGATGTTCGACCCCTTCCAGGCGCTGGCCTGGTTCGCCGACGTGCACGTGCCGGTGGCCGACGTGAGCAACCTGCGGGACCGTGCCAAGGCGCTGCGCGCGCTGGCCGAGTCCATCGGGAAGGTCGCGCACAAGACCGACACCGGCGTCGCCGAGGCGCGCAAGGCGAACGACAGCCGCATCGTGGACCGCTTCGCCGACGTGTGGCCGAAGGAGCTCGCCCCCCGCTACGCCGCGCTCCAGGAGGAGCTGCTGGACCTGGCGGCGGGCTGCGAGGAGTACGCCGACGCCGTCGAGGAGCACCGTGAACAGCTCCGGATCATCGGCACGTACCTCGCCGCCATGGCCTTCACGATGATGTTCGGCTTCGTCTACCCCGCGGCCAGGGTCGCGGCCGAGAAGGCGTTCCGATGGCTGGTGTCCAGGGCCAAGCTGGAGCGCACGATCTTCCAGAAGATCACCAGGATGATCCTGGAGGCGCGGATGGGCAAGCGCCGCGTCGGCAACTACTTCGTCCGCGAAGGGCTCGACGCGCTGGCCGACTCCGTGCTGTGGACCGTGCTCAAGACCGGCGTGCACGCGGGCAGCTCGGCCGCCACGGGGCAGCCGATGGGCAACCTCTGGGAGTACGCGGGCAAGCACTTCGCCGCCGAGATGGCCTACAACGGCGGCATCAAGGCGCTGAGCGACGTGCGCAGGTTCTTCCCCGCCACGAAGGTCACCGAGACGCTGCTGGGCTCGGACCCCGCGGGCAAGTTCTTCCGCCGTACGCTCTCGGCCGCCACCATCTACCCCCTGGTCGCCGGCGGGGCGATGTCGGAGCAGGGCGCGCTCCGCTCGGCGCTGGCGCACGCGCCCAGGGCCTTCATCTTCAAGCGTTGAGTGAGTGAGGAACACCGATGACGACACCCCGTACCGGAGACCCTGAGCTTGACCGCGCGCTGGCCGAGATGGCGGCGCGGACGGCCGAGCTCGAAGAGGTGAGCCGCCTGCTGGAGGAGACCCGGGGGCGCGGCGAGAGCGCCGGCGGGCAGGTCGTCGTGGAGCTCAAGCCCACCGGCTCGCTGGCCGGGCTGCGCATCGACCCGCGGGCGATGCGGCTGGGCTCGCAGGCGCTGGCGGACGCCATCGTGGAGGCGTTCCGGCGGGCCGAAGACGACGTGGCCGGCCAGTCGTACGACCTGGCGAAGACGGTCTTCGGCACCTGACCACCGCGCGGTTGGCGCACTATGGGGTGAATGGCAAGCTTGGTGCCGTGCGTGTGATGTTGCTCGGCCCGTTCGAGGTGCGTGACGGGGAGGGGCGCCGGGTCGAGATCTCCGGTGCCAGGTTGTGTGCGCTGGTGGCCAGGCTCGCGCTGGAGCCGGGCCGGGTCGTGCCGTTCGACGTGCTCACCGCCGCCATCTGGGGCGAGCGTCCGCCGGCCGGCAGCGCCAACGCCCTGCAGTCGCTGGTCTCCCGCACCCGTCGGCTGGTCGGCCACGCCGCGATCGAGTCGCACCCGGCCGGCTACCGGCTCGCCGTCGAGGCCGACGACGTGGACGTCTCCCGGTTCGAGCGGCTGGCCGGCACGGGGGGCCTCGCCGCGCTGCGCCAGGCCGAGGGGCTGTGGCGGGGGCCGGCGCTGGCGGACCTGGCCGGGCTGCCGTTCGCGGACAACGCCGCCGTACGGCTGGACGAGCTGCGCCTGTCCGCCGCCGAGGACCGGCTAGAGCTGGAGCTGGGCGCGGGCAACGACGTGCTGGCGGAGCTGGGCCCGCTGGCGGCCGCGCACCCGCTGCGCGAGCGCCTGCAGGGCCTGCTCATGCGGGCCCTGTACGCGGCCGGCCGGCAGGCCGACGCGCTCGACGCCTACGAGCGGACCCGGGGGACGCTGTCGGAGGAGCTGGGCGTCGACCCGTCCGCCGAGCTGGCCGAGCTGCACCTGTCGATCCTCCGGCACGACCCGCAGCGCCAGGACCGCCGCCGCACCCGCCGGACGAACCTGCGCGCCCAGGTGACCAGCTTCGTCGGCCGCGAGCAGGAGCTGGCCCAGCTCGCCAAGGCGCTGGAGACCGGCCGGCTCGTCACCGTCGTCGGCCCCGGGGGCGCGGGCAAGACCAGGCTCGCCGCCGAGGTCGCCGAGCGCTCGGCCGACCTGGCGCCGGACGGCGTCTGGCTGGCCGAGCTGGCGCCCGTCACCGACCCCCACGACGTCGCCAACGCGGTGCTCACGGCGATCGGCGGCCGGGACGGAGCCCGGTTCGAGGCCGGGGAGGGCGGCGCCGCCGAGCGGCTGGAGGAGGTCTTCGCCCAGCAGGGGGCGCTGCTCGTGCTCGACAACTGCGAGCATGTCGTGTCGGCCGTCGCCGAGCTGGTGGACCGGCTGCTGGGCGCCTGCCCCGACCTGCGCGTCCTGGCCACCAGCCGGGAGCCGCTGGCCGTCGCGGGCGAGAGCCTCCACCCCATCCCGCCCCTGGAGTGGCCCGCCGGCTCGACCGAGGACGCCCGCGGCTACTCCGCGGTCCGCCTCTTCGCCGAACGGGCCGTGGCGGTCCGCCCCGGCTTCACCCTCGACGAGACCACCACCCGGGCGGTGGTCGAGATCTGCCGGCGGCTCGACGGCATGCCGCTGGCCATTGAACTGGCCGCCGCCAGGACGCGCGCGCTGAGCGTGGAGCAGATCGCGGCCAAGCTCGACGACCGCTTCCGCCTGCTCAGCAGCGGCAGCCGGACGGCCCTGCCCCGGCACCGCACCTTGCAGGCGGTGGTCGACTGGAGCTGGGACCCGCTGTCCGGTGAGGAGCGGGAGCTGGCCATGGTGCTGGCGGTCTTCCCCGGCGGGGCCACGCTGGAGGGGCTGGAGGCAGTCAGCGGGCTCGACCCGCTCGACGCGCTCACGGCGCTGGTGGACAAGTCGCTGGTCGAGCTGTCCGGCGAGCGCTACCGCATGCAGGAGACGGTCAGGTCGTACGGGATGGCCCGGCTGGCGGAGTCCGGGCAGGACCGGGCCGTGCGGGACGGGCACGCGCGCCACTTCCTGCGGCTCGCCGAGGCGGCCGACCCCGGGCTACGCGGCGCCGGCCAGCTCCAGTGGCTGGACAGGCTGCGGGCCGAGCACGACAACGTCGTGGCCGCGCTGCGGTTCGCGGCCGACGCGGGGGACGCCGAGCTGGGCGTGCGGCTGGTGGGGGCCGTCTGGTGGTTCTGGTTCCTGCAGGGCATGCGCATCGAGAGCGTGCACTGGATGCGTGGCGTGCTCGACCTGCCGGGCGAGGTGCCGGAGGAGCTGCGGCCCGTACGGCTGGCGCTCCAGGGGCTCGTCCACCAGCAGCTCGGCGACCCGGCGGCGGCACAGGAGACGGTTCAGGAGGCGCTGGACCTCGGCGACCGGCTGGGCGGGCCCGTCGGAGTGCTGCTGCTCTGCGCGCCGATGGTGCTGGGAGACCTGGTGGCGGCCGCCCGGGCCGCCGAACGGTCGATGCCGGGCCTGACGGGATGGGAACGGGCGTTCGCGCGGATGACGCTGTCCATGGCGGCCGAGAGCAAGGGGGACGTCGGTGGGGCGTTCACCCTCGTGGACGAGACGCGGCGGGAGATGGAGGCCCTCGGCGAGCGGTGGGGGCTGTCCTCCGCGCTGCGCGTGCTGGCCGAGCACCACGACCGCGCGGGCGATCTCGCTGCCGGGATCGAGGCCAGGTCGCGGGCGCTGCGCCTGGCCGGTGAGCTGGGTGTCATGGAGGACCAGGCGGCCATCCTGGCCAAGATCGCGCTCTCGTACGCGCGGTCGGGCGAGCATGACCGCGCCCGGTCGTACATGGACGCGTGCTGGGACTGCGTGGAGCGGTTGCGACGGAGGGAGGGCGTCGAGTACGTCCGGCTGTCGCAGGTCGAGGTGCTGCTCCGGAGCGGTGACCTGGAGGAGGCGCGGCGGGAGCTGACGGCGGTCGAGGATCCGTCCTGCCCTCCCGAGGTGCGGGCCTGGGCCGCCTGCTATCGCGCGATGGCCGCGCTGCTGGACGGCGACCGGCCGGGTGCCGGGCCGTCGCTCGACACCGCGATGGAGCTGGGGGACCTGCCGACCCTGGCCGCCGCGGCGCACGTGCGGGCGGCCGCGCTGGCCGACGACGAGCCGGCGCGGGCGGCGTACCTGCTGGGGGCCGCGACCGCGCTGCTCGGGACGGAGGACCGCAGCGGGTTCGGCGACCTGCTGCGGCCCGCGGAGCGGGCGCGGGCGGCGCTGGGGGACGAGGCGTTCGCCGCGGCGTACGGGAGCGGGGCCGCGCTCACCCGCGACGCCGCGATCAGTGCCGTCCGCCCGGCGTGAGCGGCTTCAGGTGGAGCAGTCACAGCAGTTGCAGCAGTCGCAACAGGAACAGTCCAGGCCGCTCAGGTCGCACCCGCCCCGGCCGCAGGTCAGGATCGTCAGGATCCCGGCCCCCGTCTTGCGGATCCAGCCGGGCCGCTCGTAGGACGCCCGGAACGCCCGCTCCACCGCCCGATGCACCTCGGTGCCGAGCAGCGTGTCCACCAGGTGGCGCTCCTCGAACCCCACCTCCCGCAGGGCCAGGGTGAGGCCGCGGGCGGCGTCGTCGGCCGCCCGGCGAGCACCGCCGTGTGCGCGAACGCCGCCGCCTCCTCCGTCGGCGCGGAACCCGCGTAACGCGCACGGCCCGGCCGCCCGGCGGGGCGCGGCCGACCCGAGCTGGGCCTCGGTCAGCACCGAGATGATCAGCGTGTCGTAGTTGGTGGCCGGCCGCGCCGCCTGGCCCTGCCCGTCCCGCAACGTCAGGCACAGCCCGCACAGGTGCGCCCGCCAGGCCGCACGCAGCGACGGGCACCCGTGTGCGCCGCAGGGACGGATGATGCCGAACATACGACCTCGCAGGATTCGGATTCTGGAGGCGCGATGCCCGGAGGCACAGCCGAACCCGGTATTTCCCCGTGGTCCGCACTCGAGGCGAGGCAGTACATTGTGCGGACCGGGCCGGAGGCGTCCCCGTTCGCCGCCGGCCTGGTCTTTTACGGCTTTCCGCCATCGAAGTCGGCGGGTCGCCCCCATACCCGCCGGACCCGGGGCCGCCTAGCGTGAGGCGGCGTGATCAGTCTGAAGGGTTTGAGCAAGAGGTACGGCGATCGCCCGGCGGTCGACGACCTGACACTGGAGCTGAGACCGGGCACGGTGACCGGGTTCCTCGGCCCGAACGGGGCCGGGAAATCGACCACGATGCGCCTGATCCTCGGCCTCGACCGCCCCACCTCCGGCACCGCGCTGATCGGCGGCGTGCCGTACCACCGGATCGGCAACCCGATGCGCACGGTCGGCGCGCTCCTCGACGCCCGCGCGCTGCACCCGGGCCGCAGCGGCCACGCGCACCTGGTGGCGCTGGCCCGCGCCAACGGCATCCCCCGGCGGCGCGTGGGCGAGGTGCTGGAGACGGTCGGCATGGCCGTGGCGGCGCGCAAGCGGGCCGGGGCGCTGTCGCTGGGCATGAGCCAGCGGCTCGGCATCGCGGCGGCGCTGCTGGGGGATCCGGAGGTGCTGATGTTCGACGAACCCGTCAACGGGCTCGACCCGGACGGGGTGCGCTGGGTGCGCGGGCTCATGCGGTCGCTGGCCGCCGAGGGGCGGACGGTGTTCGTCTCCAGCCACCTCATGACCGAGATGCAGCTCACCGCCGACCACCTCGTCGTGATCGGCAAGGGCCGGCTCATCGCGGACGCGCCGCTGTCCGACGTCATCGCGGGCAGCTCCCTGACGGCCGTGCTCGTCCGCACCCCGCACGCCGGCGATCTCGCGGTACGGCTGCGCGCCGCCGGGATCGCGGTGGACCGGTACGGCGAGAACGAGCTGGAGGCCACCGGCGCCACCCTCGAAACGGTCGGCGACCTGGCCCACGAGGCCGGGATCCGGCTGCACGAGCTGCGCACCCGGGAGGCCTCGCTCGAACAGGCCTACCAGGAGCTGACCGCGGGAAGCGTCGAGTACGGGGCGGGATCATGAGGACGTTGTGGCAGGCGATCGGGTCCGAGTGGGCGAAGCTGTGGTCGGTCAGGTCCACGTGGTGGTGCCTGGCCTGCGCGGCGGCGCTCATGGTGGTGACCGCGCTCACGCTGGGCGGCGCGAGCGCCACCGACGCCCTGCGCGAGGGCCGGACCGGCGCGCGGGTGACGGCCAGCGAGCCGGTGGTGTCGGCGACGTCGTTCGTCCAGTTCGCGCTGGTGGCGCTGGCGATGCTGGCGATCACCTCGGAGTACTCGTCGGGGAGCATCCGGGCCACGTTGCAGGCCACTCCCGTCCGCGGGGTGGTGCTGGCCGCCAAGGCGCTGGTGGTGGCGCCGGTGATGGCCGTGGCGGGTGTGCTGTCGGGGGCCGTCGCGACGGTGGTCGTCCAGGTCGTGCTGTCCGGCGCTCTGTTCGGCGGGCTCGTCGTGTCGCCGATCGGCGAGGTCGTGCCGGACCTGCTCGGGGTCGGGGTGTTCTTCGCGCTGGTGTCGGTGATGACGCTCGGCGTCGGCGCCGCGATGCGTAGCGCGGCCGGCACGCTGACCGTGGTGTTCATGCTGCTCATGGGGTTGCCGCTGATGTTGCTGACGACGGGGAGCCAGGCGGCGCTGGACGCCTCTTTGCGGATGCCGACGTTCGCGGGGCTGGCGTTCATGGGGAGTGCGAACAACCTGGCCGGCGGGCCGATGCCGTACTCGGCGGGGGAGGGGCTGGCCTGGCTCCTCGCCTGGACGGCGGCGGCCCTGGCGGCGGGCCACGCGGTGCTGCGCCGCCGCGACGCGTAGCGCGGCGGCCCGCGATGCGTGGAGCGGCGCGGAGGATGCGTGGAGCGGCGCGGGCGGTGCGCGGCATCAGGGGGTTGCGCCTAGAATTCACGCCCGTGTCAGGCAGCAGGGCAGCCCGGGTGCTGGCCGGGGTCGTCCTCGGGATGGCCCTCGGCCTCGTCGAGCTGGTTTTCCTCTGCGTGGCGTGGCCCGCGTGCCTGGTCCCCGCCGCCCGGCCCGCCGTCGTCCGAGGGCTGGACAGGCTGATGGCGCTGGAACGGGCCAGGCTGTCCGGCTGGCTCGGGCACGAGGTGGCAAGGCGGGACGGCGGTTACGGCTTCCTCGCCGCGCGCGCCGCCCTGGGGGTCCTGGGCGGGTACCTGTGCGCGGCGGGCCTCTTCCTCGGCGGGCTCCTGCTGGTCGGCGGCCTGTGGGACCTCGCATGGGGGCGGGCCGAGCCGGTGCCGGTGAACCTGCCCGGCGTCAGGATCGTCACCAGCAGCGGCCTGCTCGGCCTGACCGGCGGCGCCGTGCTGCTCGCCCTGGTCGCCCTCATGACCCTGGCCGTCGGATCGCTCGAACGGCGGCTGGCCGACCACTTCCTCGGCCCCGGCAGCCACGAGCTGATGCGCCGGCGGATCGCCGAGCTGACCGCCACCCGCTCCGGCATCGTCCGGGCCGTGGACGACGAGCGGCGCAGGATCGAACGCGACCTCCACGACGGCGTCCAGCAGCGCGGCGTCGCGCTCGCCATGCTGCTGGGCCGGGCCCGGCACAGCGCCGACCCCGGGGCGACCACCGAGCTGGTCGCCCAGGCGTACACCGAGTCGCGCCAACTCCTGGACGAGCTGCGCAGCGTGGCCTGGCGCATCTACCCGACCGCGCTCGACGAGCTGGGGCTGCGCGCCGCGCTGGCGGGCGTCGCCGACCGGTCGAGCGTGCCGGTGACCGTGCACGACGGGCTGGCCGGACGGCCCGTGTCGGAGGTGGAGACCGCGCTCTACTTCGTGGCCCGCGAGGCGATCACCAACGCGATCAAGCACGCCGGGGCGCGTGACATCCTGGTCGTGCTGACGGAGGACGAGCGGGCGGTGAGCGTGGTGATCTCGGACGACGGCTCGGGCGGGGCCGATCCGGCGGGCGGCGGGCTGTCGGGGCTGGCCCGGCGGGTGCTGGCGATGGACGGGGACTTCACGGTCGAGAGCCCGCCGGGCGGGCCCACCAAGATCGCCGCCACCCTCCCGAAGACACCGCCCGGTGGTTCCCCCGAAGCGCCGGAGACCGTCCCCGGGCCATCCGGCGGCGTTTCCGGAGCGGCGCCCAGCGGGCCCCGGACGGGGTCGAGCGGGTCCGGGACGGGGTCGAGCAGGCCCCGAGCGGAGTCGAGCGGGTCCGGGGCGGGGTCAAGGAGGTCCGGGGCGGGGTCGAGCGGGCCTGGGATGGCGTCGTCCAGCGGGTCCGGGTCCGGGGCGGGGGCGTCGTGCGGGTGATCCTGGCCGATGACTCCGTGCTGCTGCGTGAGGGGCTCACCCGGCTGCTCGACGACGCCGGTCACGAGGTGGTCGCCGCCGTCGGCGACGCCCCCGCCCTGCTCGCCGCCGTCGAGCACCACCGCCCCGACGTGGCCGTGATCGACGTCCGCATGCCGCCCGGCCACAAGGACGACGGCCTCCGGGCGGCCCTGGAGATCCGCGACCGCCACCCCGGCGTCGGCGTGCTGGTCCTGTCGCAGTACGTCGAGCAGCACTACGCCGCCAGGCTCATGGCCGGCTCCACGCGAGGCCTCGGCTACCTCCTCAAGGACCGGGTCTCGGAGGTGGCCGACTTCCTCGACTCGCTCGAACGCGTACGAGCGGGCGGAACCGCGTTCGACCCCGAGGTGGTGCGGCAACTCCTGGCCCGCACCACCCACGCCGACCCGCTGAGCGGCCTGAGCCCGCGCGAGGGCGAGGTGCTGCGGCACCTCGCCCAGGGCTTCGTGAACGCGGCCATCGCCGAGCGCCTGCACGTCTCGCTCAGCACGGTCGAGAAGCACGTCAACGCCATCGTGGAGAAGCTCGACCTGCCCCGCGACCCCGACTACAGCCGCCGCGTCCTGGCCATCCTCCGCTACCTGGACACGTGAGACCCGGGCGGCGAAGGCAACCTCATTCCTGCCGGGTGAACGGCGAGCCCAGCCTGCCCTCGGTGATCAGCCGGTCCAGGGTCTCACGCATGGTCTTCGCGTCGTTCAGGTGCGGGAACGGCTCCCCGGCCGGGGCGTCCACGCCCAGGAACCGGCAGAGCGGCTCCCACCCTTCGCGCACGTCGAACACCAGCAGCCGTTCGGCGGGCAGGCTCTCCTTGACCGTGGCCAGGTGACGCTCGAACACCGCCACCGCCTCGTCCTCGTCCGGCAGCCCCTCCCTGAGGCTTCTCCTGCCCTCGAACACGGACGAGGTGATCAGGTCCATCACCGGGCTGAGCCGCATCATCCCGCCGAACACGGCCGCCGCCGTCTCGGGCAGGTCCTCCGGGAGCTCCCGCCCCGGGCCGATGGAGACGAGCGTCTGCATGCTGCGGTACCAGGCGTGCGGGTCGCGTACGGTCAGGACGACCTTCGCGTCCGGGTACGCCTCCGCCTGCTCCTTCCAGAAGAAGGACGCCGGCCAGTCCTGCGTGGAGCGGAAGCCGTCGAAGACGTGCTCCCAATCCACCTGCCCGCCGTCGGCCAGGGGCAGCCACCTATCGACGCGGGACGGGTCGCTGATGATCGTGAACATGTGGTGGCACGGTCCAAAACCGAGCCGTTCGAGTGCCGCCTTCATCGAGCTGGTTCCTGTACGCGGGAATCCCGCGCCGATCACCGTGAGCACATTTGCCTCCATGGGGTGTTGGTCGACTACTCCCGATGTTGACCCGTGGTCATGGGACGGGCAATCATCCAAGGCCAACCCAGCGGCCATGGGTGAGCGGTAGTGGACCGTATCGACATCGGTGCGGAGCGGTGCCGGCCGAGGGTCTCCACGGGGGTTGCGGTGGAGACGTCTCGGGCTGGTGGGCCAGGTCTGAGCCCTGGCGATCGTTGGACGGTCGGCCGCGCTCGGCGGTCATAGCCGATGCACCCGAGCAGTTCGACCGGCCGGTCATGCAGGCGAACCGCAGTCGAATCACTCGGCAGACCACAGGAAGATCTTGATGGATCGAGGTTTAGCCATCATTTGTCCAGCTATCAATCTCGTCGTTTTTCGGAAATTGAGGAGTTGTCTTTCTTGTTTTCTGCCGGGTCCTCATGCATATGATCAGTACGTGACGTTTTCGCCTGGGTGGCGCTGCCCTTTGGTTGCCGTACAGGGAGTCATCGATCATGTCTAGAACTGCACCCTTCTCCGTCGCGTTCAACGGCCCTGTGGACAGGTTCGTGGTCACGAGCAACCTGGGAAGCGGCCAGATTATCGTTATCACGCAAAGCGGCGACGTCTGGGGGCATAATCTCGCAGGCAACGCCAACGCCGTCGGGCAGGGCTTCAAGTTCGAAGGTGCGCGGGTCGCGTTCAACGGTCCCGTGGACAGGTTCGTGGTCACGAAGGACGACCGTATCTTCGTCATTACGCAAAGCGGCGATGTCTGGGGCCACAAGTTCAACGGCAGAAAAATCGACCCGAGCTTCAAGTACGGTGGAGCGAAGGTCGCGATCAACGGCCCCGTCGACAGGTTCGTGGTCGCCAGTGGCCTGAAGAATGACGACCGGATGTTCGTCATCACGCAAAGCGGCGACGTCTGGAGTCATGCGATCACCAGCAACTCCATCGGGCCGGGCATCAAGTGCGGCGGGGCGAAGGTCGCGATCCACGGTGCCATGGACAGATTCGTGGTCACGATGGGCAGTCGCATGATCGTCATCAGGGAAGACGGCGATGTCTGGGGCCATGAGGTCGATCCGGGCGGGGTCATCAACAACACCATCGGACCGGCCTTCAAGTTCGACGGAGCGAAGGTCGCGATCCACGGTGCCATGGACAGATTCGTGGTCACCAGTGACAACCGTCTCATCGTCATCAGGGGAGACGGCGACGTCTGGGGCCATAATGTCATCGGCAAGACCATCGGACCGCCTTTCCCGATGAACTTCCGCCTCATGCACTTCACTTTCGCGAACGACATTACCGCAGCACGCCGGGACCGGCTGATCGAGCGGCACAAGTTCGCGCTGCGGCGCGTCATGCTATGTAACAGCCTGTCGGCCGAGGAGAAGCGTCGTCTCATCGACGTAGCCTATGATCGCCCGATTCACCACAAGACGCTTGACGATGAAACTGCTCTCGGCAGGGCGGACCGGAACCGCGGGGAGTTGAGCGTCAACTTCCAACTTCTGTTCCCGTTGGGAGACGAGGAGATCGCCCAAACCATCATTCACGAGATGATGCACATGGCGCATTACGACCATCCCGAAAGGCACGACCCTCCCGCAGGGACCCCCTGCACCTCCCCGCCGTTCGACTACCCCGGCGACAATGGCCCGTACTACGGCACGCCTCCACTGCGGGCCGAGCTTTGCATTGCGGGCGACCAGAGCCTGCACGGGCGACCTGAGCGCAAGACTTTCAACAAAGGTTGCATGAGCGATGGGCAAGATGTGGCCACGATCTACGTCGAGTCTTCAGTGACGTCCCGTTCTCGTCGGCCCGCGTACAGGTGATCACCCGTATGAAGCCCATCGGTCGTGCGGCCCGCCAGGCCACCGAGTGAGGGACCGAGGAGGTGTTGCGGGTGCCGTCCGTCGCGCACCGGGTGACTTCCAGCGTCCGGCCGTTGTCGAACAGGCAGGCCACCGCACGATCCGCGCCCATGCGCCGTCCCGCCGCCGGCGCCGAGAGAACCCGTGATCATCCTTCGAGACGCGGGCCGGCGTGCCCGGCCAGACAGAGCCGGCGGTCCCCTTCCTTGACCCAGGTCTGGGTCATCGGCATCCGGAACGTCGAACGAACGCTTTCTCCGCTGACGACGTCGTCGGCCGCCACGCAGCGCAACACCGCGACCTTGGCTCGCCGGGGTGTCGCCTGCCGCGTCGTGGACCGACGTCCTGCGCCGACCCTAGACCTCCTCGGGGAGAGTGAGCATCCTGTTGAGGATCGGAACCAGCTGCTCCTCCTCGTAATCCAGGTGGGCCTCCAGTTCGGTGGCGAGCCGGTCGAGTTCCTCACCGATCCCCGTGCCGCCGTGGTCAAGGAGCCGCCTGATCCGCTTCAGGAGCCGGGCCACCACCCGGTGCTCCGCCTGGAGCCGGGTCAGGGTCTCGGCCAGTTCCACGTGCTCGGTCCCCAGATGGGGGAAAAGCGTGTTGTCCTCGCCCTCATGGTGGGCGTGGAGGGCGTCGCAGAACGTCAGGCAGTGCGAACGCAGGTCCGCCGCGTCCATCCGCGACGACCGCAGGTTCGCCAGGTCCCTGCGGAAGCCGTCGTGCAGTTTGATCAGCTCGTCACCCCACGCGACGATGCGCTGTTCGTCCGTCATACCAGTTCCTTCCGCGAGGGATTTCCGTAGGCGGCGGCGAAGAGTGCCGCCAGCAGGGCCGCTCCGGCCGCGACGCCGAAGGTCCACCCGGCGCCCCCGCTCGACAGCACCGCCGCCCCCACCGCCCCGGCCACACTGCTGCCCACGACCCTGACCAGCGCGTTCACCCCGCCGGCCGCCGCGGTCTTGGCGGGCTCCACGTGCTCGACGGCCATCGTTCCGAGCGCCGCGTAGCCGAGGCCGATTCCGAATCCCAGCAGTGTCGCCGCACCGTACAGGTCCGCGCTCGAAGACCTGGACACCGCCAGCCACAGGGCGGCGGCCATCACCAGGGCAGAGCCGCCCGCCACGAGGGTGGCTGCGGTGAAGCGACGCATCAAGGGGCCCGCGAGCACTGAGACGACGAGCATCAGCACCGTCGTCGGCAGCAGGTAGATCCCGGTCTGCAGCACTGAGGCCCCGAGTGCGCCCTGGGCCACTGCCGACACCGTCGTGATGGCGGCGAACAGGGCGAACCCCAGCAGGAACGACGCCACGGTCGCCCCCACCGTCCCCCGGTGCAGCAGCATGGGGATCTCGATCAGCGGCGACGCGGTACGGCGGGCGGTCGCGACCCACACCGCGGCCACCGCCACCGCCATGACGAACAGGCCCAGCGTCGGCGGCGAGGTCCAGCCCCAGGCCGCGCCCTTGCTGATGGCCAGCAGCAGGCAGACGAGCCACACCGCGACCAGCGCCGCCCCGATCAGGTCCGGCCGTCCGGATCCGCGCGCGGGCGCCTCCCGCACGACGGCCGCCACCAGGACGAAGCTCAGCGCGGCCAGCCCGGCCAGCGCCCAGAACACCGTCCGGTGGTTCCCGTCCAGCAGTCCGGCGAGGATCATGCCGCCGCCGCTCCCGACGCCGATGGTGGCGCTGAGCACCCCGATCGCGCTTGGCAGCCGGTGGCCGGGCACCACCTGCCTGACCAGGCCCATGGCCAGCGGGAGCAGCGGCGCGGCGGTGCCCTGCAGCACCCGGCCGACGATGAGCAGCGGCAGCGTGCCCGCCACGGCGCTGAGCGCCGAACCGGCGACGAGCAGCCCGAGGGCGACCAGTGACAGGGTGCGCCGACCGTACATGTCGCCGAGCCGCGACAGCAGCGGTATCGAGACCGCGCCGGACAGCAGCCCGGCGGTGAGCGTCCACGAGACAGTGGTGGACGGGGCGTGGAGCTGCCGTTCGAGGCCCGGCAGCAGGGGCACGAGGACGGTCATCTGGAGGGTTCCCACGGCCACCGCGAACGCGAGCACCGCTACGACCGCTGAGTTTTTATACACGTATAGAAAGTAGCATGGCAGGATGCCGACGCGTACAGGAAGACCGCCCAAGATCTCCCGGGCGGAGATCGTGGCCGCCGCCCTCCGGGTGATCGAGGAAGACGGGGTGGGCGCGCTCACCATGCGCAGGCTGGCCAGGGAGGTCGGCAGCACGGCGATGGCGATCTACCACCACGTGCGTGACAAGGAGGAACTGCTCCTGCTGCTGCTCGACGACTACGCGGCCGGGATCCCCCGGCCCGAACTGCCGGAGGAGCCGCGCGAGCGCGTGGTGGCCGCAGCCATGGCGATGCACGAGGCGGTGTCCGGGTGCCCATGGGTCGTGGACGTGCTCAGGGCCGATGACCTGATGTCGGTGGGCGCGCTGTGGTATCCGGAGCGGATCGTCGATGCCGCCGTACGCGCAGGGCTGACCACGGAGGAGGCCGTGGACGTGTACCGGATCATCTGGCACTACACGATGGGCGAGATCGGCGGCCGGGCGGTGGCGCGCAGGCGGCGGGAAGAGGAGAGGAGCACCTACCGGGAGCGGGTGTTCGCCGAGCTGGATGCCGAAGAATTCCCCCGGCTGAGCGAGGTGGCCGGGCGATGGGAGGAGCTGACCGCCCGCGACACCTACGCCAAAGGCGTGCGTGCCCTCGTGAAAGGGCTTCTCCCGTAGAAGCGGTCGCCGCCAGGGCAGCGAGCCGCGGGTGCGGCGCTCCAGCGCCCGGCGTGGCCGTCACTCGCCTGGCACGCGGCGCTCCGGCGCGGAGATCGGGGTGATGGTCACCTTGAGCGGCGGGTCATGAGGACGGCGAGGACCGCCAGCGCCAGCCAGGCCGACGTGAGCCCGATCAGCCAGGACCAGCCCGCGTGCCCGTACACGACGCCGCCCGCCGTGCCGCCGAGGCCGCTGCCCAGGTAGTAGCAGAGGGTGTAGACGCCGGCCGCGCGGCCCCGGGCGCTCGGGGGCGCCTCGGCGGCGACCCAGGCGTTGGCGATGGCGTGCGCGGCGAAGAATCCGGCGGTCAGTACGGCGAACCCGGTCACGATGAGCGGCAGCGACGGGTGCGCGGTGAGCACGGAGCCCGCCGCCGTCACGGCCAGGGCCGTGGCCAGCGCCTTCGTCCAGCCCAGCCGGGCCGCCAGGCGTCCGGCGGCGGCCGAGGAGGCGGTGCCCATGGCGTAGGAGAGGAAGACGAGGGAGGCGGCGGCGGGGGCGAGCGACAGGGGAGGGGCGGCCAGGCGGAACCCGGCGGCGTTGTAGAGCGCCACGAACGCCCCCGTGGCCAGCGTCCCCACGGCGAACGGCCCGACCAGCCCGGCCCCGAGCCGAGCCCTCCGGACGGGCCCAGCACTCGGCGACCCGCGCCCAGAGGTCTGCGATCCGGACCCCGGGGCGTGGTCGCGCGGGAGCGTGAGGGCCGCGAACAGCGCGCACAGCAGGGACAGCACCGCCACGGCCAGCAGCGCGCCGTGCCACCCCATCGGCCCGGCGGCGAACCCGGCGCCGAGCCGGCCCAGCATCCCGCCGACCGAGTTCCCCGCGATCATCGCCCCCACCGCGGCGGGCAGCCGTGCCGTACCGACCGCGTCGGCCAGGTACGCCGCCGCGACCCCGGCGAACCCCGCGACCGCCACCCCCTGCACCGCCCGCATCACCAGCAGCACGGGGAAGGACGGGGCCAACGGCAGCAGGAGCCCGATGATCACCGAGGCCAGCACCGACCAGACGATCACCCTGCGCCGCCCCACCCGCCCGGCGAGCCACGCCACCGGCAGCACGGCCACGGCCAGCGCCCCGGTGGCCACGCCGATGGTCAGCGAGGCGCTGCCCGGATCCAGCCGGAACCCGGCGGCGAGCTGCGGCAGCACGGGCTGCGGCGCGTACAGGAGGGCGAACGACGACACCCCGGCGGCGGCCACAGCCGCACTGACCCGCCGCGTGTCACGAACCGGAGGAGCCTCGAGAACCACCACGCCTGCAACGCTAAGCAAGGCTAATAAATACGTCTAATGCAGTAATGGGCGATAATTCATACCGTGATGGATGAATCGGCTGACGAGCGGCTGGCGGCTCGGCTGGCGCCCGCGCTGGCCCTGCTGGCCGCCGTGGGTGAGACGGGTCACGTGACGCGCGCCGCCGAGCTGCTCGGCATCCCGCAGCCCACGGCCAGCCGCCGCCTCGCCGCGCTCGCGGACCTGGTCGGCGCCCCGCTCGTCGTACCCTCCGGCCGCGGCATCCGCCTCACCCGGGCGGGCCGCACCCTGGCCGGCGCCTCCGCCCGCGCCCTCACCACGATGGCCGCCGCCGCCCGCGAGGTCCGCGAGGAGATCGACCCGGCCTCGGGCCGCGTCGTCCTGGGCTTCCTCCACCTCCTGGGCCGCACCCTCGTGCCGTCCCTCATCGGCGGCTTCCGCGAGCACCACCCCGGCATCCGCTTCAGCCTGGTGCAGGGCTCGCGCCACGACATGATCGAGGAGCTCCGCGAGGGCCGCATCGACCTGGTGTTCGTCGCCCCGATGCCCGTGGACGCCCCCGACCTCGCCGGCGCGCGCCTCGCCGACCAGGAGCTGGTGCTGTCCGTGCCGCCGTCCCACCGGCTCGCGGCGCGGGCGCGGGTGCGGGCGGCGGAGCTGGCGGGGGAGGAGCTGGTGACGCTGGAGCCGGGGTACGGCCTGCGCCAGATCACCGACGACCTGTGCGCGGCGGCGGGGTTCGAGCCGAGGATCGCGTTCGAGGGCCAGGAGACGGAGACCGTACGCGGGCTGGTGGCGGCCGGGCTCGGCGTCGCCGTCCTGCCCCGCTCCACCCACCCCGCGGCGGACGCGGCCGCGGCCGGCGTGGTGGAGATCCCGCTGTCCCCGCCGCTGTACCGGACCATCGGGGTGAGCTGGCTCCAGGACGCGCGCCTTCCGCCGGCCGTACGGGCCTTCCGGGACCATGCCCGCGCCGGCACCACCGCCCTGGGCCCGGGCTTCCGCCCCGCCACCCCCTGAACCCCGTCAGACTGGTGGCCATGAATCATGATGGCGATGCCGGCGTGCCGGGTTCGTTGGCGAGGGTGCTCGCGGACGTGACCGCCGAGCGGGTGGCCCAGGACGTGCGGTGGGGCATGCAGCTCCTGCCCGACGGCACCGGGCACGAGGGGACGGCGGCCGAGTCCGGCCGGGCCAGGTCCGAGACGGAGGCGGCGGCCGAGGCCGGGACGCTGACGTGGCGGCACGTCCTGGCGGAGGAGGTGCTGGAGGCGTTCGCGGAGTCGGACCCGGAGCGGTTGCGCGCCGAGCTGGTCCAGGTGGCCGCCGTCGCCGTCAAATGGGCCCAGGCCCTCGACCGCCGCGCACCCCTCACTCCCGATCGAGGGCTGCCGAGGGAACGCTTCCGGGCGATCGTCGACGTGCACGTGCTCCTCCTCCGCGACTCCACGGTGCTGCTCGGCAGGCGGGCCGGCACCGGGTACGGCGACGGGCTGTGGCATCTGCCCTCAGGTCACCTCGAAGCGGGCGAGTCGGCGACCGAGGCGGCCGTCAGGGAGGCGGGCGAGGAGGTCGGCGTGACGATCGATCCGGACGACCTCAGGTTCGTCCACGTCATGCACCGGGCCCCGGAACGCGTCGGCCTCTTCTTCGCCGCCGACACGTGGACCGGCGAGCCGTACAACGCGGAACCGGACAAATGCTCTGAGATCGCCTGGTGGCCCTTGGACGGCCTGCCCCGCGACATGGTCGGCTACCCGGCGGCGGCCATCGCCAACGTCGTGAACAGCGTGCCCTACGCCCTGCACGAATGGTCTACACATCGATAATGGGCCGTACGTAGCAGGTGGCAGATTGTTGGCCCAGTCGGCCTGCAAATCCTTCGACGTGGCTCAGAAAGCACTACACAGCCTTGACGTAGCCAAAGGTCCGCTGTTGAACTCGGAGGTGTTGAGGGGGAGGTCCGGGATGTCCATCGACTACTCCGAGCGCATACCCAACAACGTCCACCTCGCGGAGGACCGCCGGCTGCGGCGGGCGCTGGAGTCGTGGCAGCCGCGCTTCCTGCAGTGGTGGTCGGAGATGGGTCCCGCGCTGCCCACCCAGGACGTCTACCTCCGCACGGCCGTCGCGGTCGGCCGCGAGGGGTGGGCGCATTTCGATCACGTGGCGCTGCCGGACTACCGTTGGGGCATCTTCCTCGCCGAACGCGACACCGACCGGCGCATCGCGTTCGGGCAGAACAAGGGGCGGCCCGTCTGGCAGCAGGTGCCCGGCGAGCACCGGGCGGACCTGCAGCGGCTCATCGTCATCCAGGGCGACACCGAGCCGGCCAGCGTCGAGCAGCAGCGGCGGCTCGGCCTCACCGCCCCCTCCCTCTACGACCTGCGCAACCTCTTCCAGGTGAACGTGGAGGAGGGGCGGCACCTGTGGGCCATGGTCTACCTGCTGCACGCCTACTTCGGCCGGTCCGGGCGGGAGGAGGCCGAAGCGCTCCTGCTGCGCAACTCGGGCAGTGAGGACTCTCCGCGCATCCTGGGCGCCTTCAACGAGGAGACGCCGGACTGGCTGTCGTTCTACATGTTCACGTACTTCACCGACCGGGACGGGAAATACCAGCTCGGCACCCTGAAGGAGTCGGCGTTCGACCCGCTGAGCCGTACCTGCGAGTTCATGCTCAAGGAGGAGGCCCACCACATGTTCGTGGGGACCACGGGCGTGGACCGGGTGGTGGAGCGTACGGCGCAGCTGATGCGCGAACACGACACCGACGACGTCTGGGAGCACGGCGGCATCCCGCTCGACGTCCTCCAGAAGTACATCAACTTCCACTACAGCGTCAGCCTCGACCTCTTCGGCGGCGAGACCTCCACCAACGTGGCCAACTACTTCACCGCCGGGCTCAAGGGACGGTGGCAGGAGGAGCGGCGCAAGGACGACCACCTGCTCACCGAGGCGGTCGCCGTCGTGCAGCGGGTCGAGGCGGGGCGGCTGGCCGACGTCGAGCTGCCCGCGCTCACCGCGCTCAACGCCGACCTGCGCGGCGAGTACGTCGCCGACTGCGCCACCGGCGTCAACCGGTGGAACCGGATCCTCACCGACCGCGGTCTCGACGCCGTTCTCCACCTACCGCACCTGGGGTTCAACCGGCGGGTGGGCATGTTCGGCGGGCACCACATCTCGCCGCACGGGCGCCTTCTGGATGAGCCGGCCTGGGAGGCGTCCCGCGACCGGTGGCTGCCGACGGCCGAGGACAAGACGCGCGTCCAGGCGCTGATGCGCCCCGTCTACGAGCCGGGGAAGATCGCGGCCTGGGTGGCGCCGCCCCGCAACGGCATCAACGGCCGTCCGTTCGACTACGAGTACGTCCACCTGTGACAGGCCCCTCGGGAGCGGATCTTGCGGGGAGTGGAGGCGTGACCTGGCCCACAGGGTGTTATCTTGCCTGCGTGGCGGGCGTGGATGGGGAGGACGGGCTGACAGAGGCCTTTCTGCGCGAGCCGCGGCGCTATACCAGCCACCAGGTGGCCTACATGGCAGGGGTGCCGGTCTATCGCGCGCGGCGTTACTGGCGTGCTCTGGGGTTCGCGAACGTGGCCGACGACGCGGTCGAGTTCACCGACTCCGACGTGGAGGCGCTCAGGACGATGCTCGAGCTGGTCAGCTCGGGCGTCTACGACGAGGAGCACATGCTGCTGGTCGCGCGCTCGATCGGCAGCGCGACGACCCGGCTGGCGGAGTCGCAGGCCGAGCTGGGCGTCGAGGCGCTCGACCAGGCCGGGGTGCCGCTGGCCGAACGCCCGCGGGCCTGGCGCCGGCGGGCCGAGCGGGTGGTGCCCGACCTGGCGCGCCTGCTGGTCTACGGCTGGCAGCGCCAGCTCGCCGCCGCCGCGGGGCGCATCGCCGAGCAGGACATGAGCGCCGTACGCCTGGCCGTCGGCTTCGCCGACCTGGTCGCGTTCACCCGGCTGAGCAGGCAGATCACGGGGAGCGAGCTGTCCAGGCTGATCGACAGGTTCGAGGGGCGCTCGGCCGACATCGTGACCTCCACCGGCGGGCGGGTGGTCAAGACGCTGGGTGACTCGGTGCTGTTCGTGGCCGACCAGTCGCACATCGTGGCCGAGATCGCGCTGCGGCTGGTGGAGACGCACGCGAAGATCAAGGACATGCCGGAGCTGCGGGTGGGGCTGGCGGCGGGGCCGGTGATCTGGCGCATGGGGGACGTCTTCGGCACCACGGTCAACCTCGCCAGCCGGCTCACGGCGCTGTCGCTGCCGGGGACGATCCTGGCGGATCCGCAGTTCGCCGAGGAGCTGGAGGGGGACCGGGCGTTCCGGCTGCGGCCGGTCAACCGGCTGTCGGTCCGCGGGCTCGGCGAACTGGCCCCGTTCACGGTCACCCGCGCCGGCTCCTGACCCACCACCCCGAACCCCGTCACCTCCGCTGAACCGCTGCGCACGGCACGGGCGCGACGGGTGCAGGCGCCGCCGACCGGCGTCCCGGCGGCGTGCCGACCGTGGCGAGGTGGGCCGTCGGGGGCGGCGGTGGCGTGGTCGGGCCGGTGGCGGAGTGCTGAGGCGCTGGGGCGTTCCGGACGGTGGCCGAGGCCGGGCGGTGGGATCGGGTGAGTGATCCCGGTCATTGTCGGGGGTGGGCAACCTGGGGTTGCGGTCGATGCGTCACTACCGGCGACAGGCTCCCACGAGAGGCGAATCAAGTTGGCCGATAGGGCGATATTTCAGGACTTCGTGGTGGCGAGGTCGGATCGGCTGTTACGCACGGCGTACCTGCTGACCCACGACTGGGCCACCGCGGAGGACCTGCTGCAGGAGGCGCTGGCCAAGGCGTGGTTCGCCTGGCCGGGCATCGACGAGCCCGAGGCGTACGTGCGCCGGGTCCTGGTGACCACGTACACGTCCTGGTGGCGCCGCAGGTGGCGCAGGGAGCTGCCCAGCGGGGACCTGCCGGAGGCTCCCGCGTACGACGACGCGGGCCGGGGCGACGAGCTGTGGCAGGCGGTCGGACGGCTGCCCGCCAGGCAGCGCGCGGTGATCGTGCTGCGCTTCTACGAGGACCTGCCGGTGGCCGAGGTGGCCGCGATCCTGGGCTGCCAGGAGGGCACGGTCAAGAGCCAGACGGCCAAGGCGCTGGCCAAGCTGCGAGTGGACGAGTCGATCGTGAAGGAGCTGCACCGATGACCGTGCAAGACCTGCGTGACGTCCTGCGCGAGCGGGCCGAGGCCCCCTCGCCGGGCAACCCGAACCGGCACGACCAGGTCCGCTCCCGCATCCGCAGGACCCGCCTGCGCAGGCGGGCGACGGCGGGCACGGCGGCGGTGGCGGCCGTGGCGGCGAGTGCCGTAGTGGGCGTCTCCTTGCTTCCCGGTACGGCGACCGCACCGGGACCCGGCACGACCGCCACGGCAAGGACCGAACAGGACAAGCCCGCCGGACTGCCCGAGGAGTTCACCGCCGGCGACGGCACCGCGTACCGCCGCCTGGCCGTCGGCACGATCAAGAAGGAGGGCGCGAAGAAGGTCTCGCTCACGGTGCCGGTCTCCGGCAAGCCGCTGGACGTGGCCATGACGTGCGACGGCGAGGACACCGTCAACACGCCCCGCGTCTCCGTGAACGGCAACGCCGACACCGGCGCCCAGGTCCTGCCGTGCGGGAAGGCGATGGAGCTGCGCCCGCTGTCCCTGGTCCGGCGCGGCGCGACGGAGGCCACGGTCACGTTCGACACGACCGTCGTCGCCCGGGGCTGTGTCCGGCGGAAGAAGGACGGGCCGTGCGTGACTCCCAAGCCGAAGGAGGCCACCTGGAACGTGGCCGTCTATGAGTGGACGCCGCCCGCCCGGCCGGTCGTGCCCGAGCCGGTCAAGGACTTCCCCGACCGGGTGGACGGGTGGAAGCTGGCCGGTTCGGCGACGGGCGTGTCGGATCGGGACTCGTCGTTCACCCTCGTGGTCAAGAGCGCGAGCGGAAGGATCGGCATGGACCAGCTCTGCACGGGTGATCTGGCCGCGCGGATGTGGTTCAAGATCCGGGTCAACGGCACCGACGCCCCGATGGTCGGCGGCTGCAACGTCTGGAAGAGCGGTGACTACCCCATGGCCGTGAACGTGTACGACGTCCCCAAGGGCAGCCGGGTGACGATCACCGGAAAGATCGGCTTCTGGGGGGATTACACCAACCGCCCGGTGCGATGGTCGGTGGGCGTGTACGTAAAGTAGATCGCGTGACGGAACGGGCAGCCTTCGAGGGCAGGCTGGTGGACGCCGACGCGCGCCTCATGTGGCAGGCGCGCTACGGCCACTTCACCGCCATGCAGGTCAGGGATCGCCGGGTGCGGGGGCTCGACCTGCACATCGCCCGGCTGGAGGCGGCCAACGCCGAGCTGTTCGGGGTCCCGGTCGACCGCGCCGCCGTGCTCGGCTCCGTCGCGGCCGTGCTCGGCGACGACGTGCGGGACGCGAGCGTACGCGTGTCCGTGGTGGAGTTCGCCGACGGCCCGCGCGTCATCGCCGTCGCCGCCCCGCCCCACGAGCCGCCTGCCGGCCCGGTGGGTGTCAAGTCGGTCGTCGGCCAGCGCTACCTGCCGCACATCAAGCAGGCGTCCGGCATGATGCAGGCCCACATCGGGCGGCAGGCCGAGCGCGAGGGCTTCGACGAGGCGCTGCTCACCGCCGAGGACGGCCTGATCAGCGAGGGCTCGATCACCAACGTGGGCGGCTTCGCCGGCGGGCGCCTGGTCTGGCCGGACGCGCCGATGCTGCGCGGGATCACGATGCAGCTGCTGGAGCGGATGGACGTCCCGCAGGAGCGGCGGCCGTTGAAGGTCGCCGACCTGCAGGGCCTCGACCAGGTCTTCCTCTGCAACTCCTGGGGCGTCTGGCCGGTCGGCGGGGTGGACGGCATCCCGCTGCCCCAGGACGACACGCTGATGGCGAGCGTTCTCGAGCATTACGACCGTATTGCGTGGGATCCACTGGACTGACCTCTTTGTCAGGTACGATCGCCGATCATCGTTCTGCGATCGCAAGGGAAGTCCGCATGACGACTCGCCGCCACGCCATTGGTGATCTCCTCCGTCGCTCCGCCGCCCGCCACCCGGCCAAGACCGCCGTCGTCTACGGCGACCTGCGGCAGAGCTACGCCGACCTCGACCTGGCGGTGAACCGCACGGCCAACGCCCTGGCCGCGCGCGGCGTCGGCAAGGGCGACCGGTTCGCCGTCTTCAGCCACAACAACCACGCGTTCGTGGTGGCGTACTTCGCGCTGGCGCGGCTGGGCGCGATCTCCGTGCCGATCAACTTCATGCTGGGCACGGCGGAGGTCGCGTACATCCTGGAGCATTCCGGCGCGACCGGGATCCTCGTGGAGGAGGCGCTGCTGCCGGTGGCCGCGGCGGCGGCCGGGCCGCAGGTACGGGTGCGCGGCGTGATCGGATCGGCCGACGGCTGGGAGTCGTTCAAGGAGTGGGCGGCCTTCGACGACGCGTCGGAGCCGCAGGCGGAGATCGCCGACGACGACCCGATCCAGCTCATGTACACCAGCGGCACCGAGTCGCGGCCCAAGGGCGCCACGCTGTCCAGTCGCAGCCTGATCGCCCAGTACGTCACCTGCGTCGTGGACGGCGAGATGAGCCACCACGACGTCGAGATCCACGCCCTCCCGCTCTACCACTGCGCCCAGCTGCACTGCTTCCTGACGCCCGGCGTCTACCTCGGCGCCACCAACATCATCCTGCCCGGCGCCACCCCCGCGTCGATCCTGGCCACCATCGAGGGCGAGCGCGCCACCAAGCTCTTCTGCCCGCCCACCGTCTGGATCGGCCTGCTGCGCCACCCCGACTTCGACCGCCGCGACCTGTCGTCCCTGCGCAAGGGCTACTACGGCGCCTCGATCATGCCCGTCGAGGTGCTGAAGGAGATCGCCGCCCGCCTGCCGGACGTCCGCCTGTTCAACTTCTACGGCCAGACGGAGATGGCCCCGGTCGCCACCATCCTGGGCCCGGAGGAGCAGCTCACCCGCCTCGGCTCGGCCGGCAGGGCAGCCCTCAACGTCGAGACCAGGGTCGTCGACGACCAGGACAGGCCCGTGCCGCCCGGCGTGGTCGGCGAGATCGTCCACCGCAGCCCGCACGCCATGCTCGGCTACTGGAACGACCCGGACAAGACCGCCGAGGCGTTCAGGGGCGGCTGGTTCCACAGCGGCGACCTGGGCGTCATGGACGCCGACGGCTACCTGTCCGTGGTGGACAGGAAGAAGGACATGATCAAGTCGGGCGGCGAGAACGTCGCGAGCCGCGAGGTGGAGGAGGCCATCTACCAGCACCCGGAGGTGGCGGAGGCGGCCGTGTTCGGGGTGCCGGACGACACGTGGATCGAGGCGGTCACGGCCGCGGTGGTGCTGCGCGAAGGGGGCGGGGCGACGGAGCAGGAGCTGATCGCGTTCCTGCGGGAGCGGCTGGCGGCGTTCAAGACGCCCAAGCGGGTGGTGTTCGTGGACGCCCTGCCCAAGAACGCCTCCGGCAAGGTGCTCAAGCGGGAGCTGCGCGAGGCGTTCTGATCGCCCGCTTGCGTCAGCTCGGCGATTAGCGGGCATTCACTCTCGGTGACGAACTCCTCCTCAGACCCTGGGGCGCTCCTCCGCCTCGACCGAGAGAGACCGCATGCCGAGTTTGCCGGAGATCATGCACCGTACGTTCTTCCGTACCCTGTCCCTGCTGTCTCCGGCGGGGCAGGCGGTGCTCCTGCGCTACGTCTTCGACTGGCTGCACCGGACCCCTGACCCGTGGAGCCTCGCCACGGACAGTTACGAGCAGGACAAGTACCGGACCACGCTCCAGCACCTGCCCGCCCGGCCGTACCGGCGGATCATCGACGTCGGGTGCAGCGAGGGCGTGTTCACGCACGCTCTCGCGGTGACGTACCCGGACGCGGAGATCATCGGGGTGGACGTGTCGGAGCGGGCCCTGGCGCGGGCGCGCGAGCGGGTGCCGCAGGACGGGCGGGTGCGCTTCATCCGGGCGGACATCCTCACCCACCGCCCCGACCAGCGCTTCGACCTGGTGTTCTGCTCCGAGACCCTTTACTACCTGGGCCGCCACGAGCGGCTGCGGCGGGCGTCGGCGCAGCTCAGCGAGCTGCTGGTGCCCGACGGGGTGCTCGTGGCGGTCCACCCGTGGCCCGAGGCCGGCCGGCTGCACCATTACCTCGACTCGCACGCGGCGCTGTCACGGCTGACCGAGCAGGTCTACACGGCCACGTCGCGCCCGTTCGCCATCACCGTCTACGGGACGAAACCGGCGCCGCCGCCCTCCTAGCCGCCAGGCTTGCCCAGGAGGTCGGCGGCGATCTGGCGGATGACCACGCGCTGGATCTTGCCGGTCGCCGTCTTCGGCAGCTCGTCCAGCACCAGGACCTCGCGCGGCCGCTTGAAGGAGGCCAGGCCCTCCCGGCAGAAGCCGATCAGCTCGCCGGCATCCACCGCGCGGCCCGGGGCGGACACCACGCAGGCCACCGGCTTCTCCAGCCCGTCCTCGTCGATGTACGCCACGACGGCGCACTCGCCCACCGACTCGTGCTGGAGCAGCCGGGCCTCGACCTCCATCGGCGACACCCAGATGCCGCCGGCCTTGATCATGTCGTTGGAGCGGCCGAGGCACTGGTAGAAGCCGTCCTCGCCTCTGATGTAGGTGTCGCCGGTACGCAGCCACTCGCCCTGGAACACCTGCCGGGTGGTCGCCGTGCGGCACCAGTAGCCGGTGGCCACCGACTCGCCCCGGACGTACAGGTGGCCCGGCTCCCCGTCCTTGACGGGCGCGCCGGAGTCGTCGAGCAGCTTGGCCTCGTAGCCGGGCACGACCGTGCCCGAGCTGCCCGGGCGTACCCGGCCCGGGTGGTTGGAGATGAAGATGTGCAGCGCCTCCGTCGAGCCGAGGCCGTCGATGATGTCCACCCCGAAGCGCTCGGTGAAGCGGCGGTGGATCTCGGCGGGCAGTGCCTCGCCTGCGGAGACGGCCAGCCGTACGGACTGGAAGGCGCCGGCGGGGATGTCGGCGGCGAGCAGCGCCGCGAAGAACGTCGGGCCCGCGAAGAACAGCGTCGGCCGCTCCTCGATCACCCTGGCGACCACGCCCGCGGGGGTGGGCCGCGCCGGGTCGAGGACCGCCGTGGCGCCCGCGGCCAGGGGGAAGAACATGGAGTTGCCGATGCCGTACGCGAAGAACAGCCGCGCGACCGAGAAGCACCGGTCGTCGGGGCGGATGCCGAGGACCTGCCGCCCGTACCCCTCGTAGACCTCCTGGATGGCGCCGTGCCGGTGCATGGCCGCTTTGGGGGCGCCGGTGGTGCCGGAGGTGTAGAGCCAGAGGGCGGGGGAGTCGCGCCAGGCGTCGTACGGGAGGCCCGCCGCCCTGCCCGACTCCAGGACGTCGGACCACAGGCACACCGGCGTTTCCTCCTCGGCCGGCGGCGGGTCGATGAGGACGAGCACCGCCACGTCGGGCGTGCTCCGCACCGCCTCGCGCACGGTCGGCGCGAACTCGGGGGTGGCCACGACGACCCTCGCCCGCGAGTCCCGGACCAGGGTGGCGAGCTCGGTGGGGTTGTACATGGTGGAGACCGGTACGGCGACCGCGCCCATGCGCATGACGGCCAGGACGGTGATCGCGGTCTCCGGGCGGTCGGACATGACGAGCAGGACCCGCTCCTCGGGGCGGACGCCCATCGTGCGTAAGCCGGCCGCGAACCTGGCCACGTGGTCGGCCAGCTGCGCGTAGGTCAGCGTGCCCGCGGGGCCGGTGACGGCGATGCGATCGCCGTGGCCCGCTTCGACCTGGCGGTCCACGAGAAAGACGCTGGCGTTGAACGACTCGGACGACATGGGCGTCCCCATCCGCAGGCGCGTGTACGTAGGGAAATCTTCTACACAGGAGGGATGTGGCGTCAATGACATGTAGTGCGGGGAAACCGGGCGGCGGCGAAGCGGGCGATGCCGTCGACGGCGCGCCAGGTGGCCCTCCGCTTGCCGGTGGTCCCCAACCCCCGCCGGCACGGCCCTCGCGGTTGGCTAATCTGATCAATAGAGGGTGAGGAGGGACCGATGACTGTCTCGATCGCGGTGGCAGCCCTGATGTTGCTCACGGTTGCCGCGATCGCTGTCCGTTCGGCGTGGTCACTGTTATTCCGCAAGGCTCCCGTGCCCAGGCGTCGGGCCCGGGGCCGCCACCTGCCGTACTACGGTCCGATGGATAACGCCGGTCAGTCCCCCATGCCCGGCGCGGACGGTATCGGCTGCGACCCAGGGAGCTCGGGCAGCACTGGCGACTGATTCCGCGAAGCAGAAGGTGCAGGTCCAGGGGGTAGTGAGGCCACAGAGACCTCAGGGAACCCAAGGCTTATCCTTGGTGGAAGGAGCGGCGGCCCTCTGCGGCGGGGTGGTCTGGGTGGGCCGCCGGCGTGGCGGCGCCGCCGGTGGCGATGGTCATGGCGTCTCTAGCCGTAGCAGGCGTCGTACAGGACGCCGCCGCGGCTGAGCAGGAAGACGTGCGTGTAGGTGATCTCGGGGGAGTCCTCGATGATGACGCCCTCGCTGAGCTGCGACTCGAAGACGTCGCGGACGAGGTCGCCGACTCTGGACCAGGACCAGCGGTCTTCCGAGTCCGCCTGATCAGCCCACACGGCGGCGGTGGTGTCGCCCACCAGGGCGGCCGGGAAGAAGTCCCCGCCGGCGCGCGGCTGGACGAGGGCGGTCCCCAGGCCGACGTTCACCTGCTCCTCGGGCGGGGCGCCGGCATCGCGCCAGTGTGGGCCGGCGGCGTCGGTGACGTGGGCGTATAGCGGCTGCCCGAAGGCGGTGATGAAGGCGCAGACCTGTGGAGCCTTGTCATCGGCGTTCTGGACGGCCGTCACGCCGGCGGTGCCGCCGCTCGGAACCGGCGGCTTTTCGAGGTTGATCCATCGGGTCTCGCCCGTGTCGGAGACACACTGCCACACGTTTCCGTCGCCACCGTTCATGTAGACGTGCAGGAGCCCGTGGCCGGTCGCTCGGTCGGTGACGGCCACCACGCCGATCTTCCCGCTGAGGCCGACGTCCTCGGGGTGGCGCAGGTTGGCCCACTGCCAGCGGTGCTGAGTGGCGTTCCACCAGCCGGCCCACAGATTGGTGTCCTGGCCGCGTACGACCACGAACGGCTGGGCGCTGGCGCCGGGGACCAGTGCGAGGGAGACCGCGCCGATGCCTTCTGTGAGGGTCGTGCCAGGTGGCGTGCCCAGAGCCGTGGGGACCCACCTGATGCCATCCCACCAGTACAGCTGCAGTTGCCTGTCAAGCAGGACGAAGATATAGGGGCGGGTGCCCCGGCTGTCGTCGTCGACGGCGACGACGCCCACCGGTTGGTCGGCCGCGCCTTTCACGTGGGTCCACTTCCACACGCCGGGACCGAGCGGTGCGACCATATACAGGTGGCCGTCGGTGCTCTTGACGACGGCGACCGGCGAGGGGATGGGGGCGAACGTGGAATTGAGCATTCTGATCGCGCCGAGCATTTCGGCGATCGCCCTGGAGTCCGGCTGGCCGACCTTCTCCAGGTGCCACCGCCGCCGGATCGGCACGTCCTGGTGCATGTCCTGCGCCTGTGTGTTCTGCCGGCCGTCGTTGGTTGTCATGGTCCGTCCCGTTCTGATGGATTCGATGCACGTACCATCGCTCGCCCGGATCGCCGAACTCTCACAAACCGATACACGCTCTATCGACGCTGATCGAAGTACTTTGGCGGGTGCGAAAACATGCACCTATCGACCTGTCATGGGGTGCCCGGGCAGGCGTACCGCGACAACGTGCGGTGGCAGCCGCCACGATGGACGGCCGCCGGCGCCCACCTGAAGAGGGGGAACTTCCGGCGGCTCAGGTCTCGCGCGGCGACCCTTCCACACGCTGCGAGCCTGGAGACGCCCGCCTGGGATGTCAGGGCCGTTCAGTGGCGATCGCGAGATCGCGCAGCCAGACGACGGGGTGGTGTGCGGGCGGCAGCGGGGGATCAGTCGAGGAGGGCGCTGAGGGCGGGGCGTTCGGGAGCGGGGATGTAGCCGGCGTAATAGTCGTACATCGCCTTCTTCGACAGCCGGGCGGCCAGCGGGCCGTCACCGGCGCGCATGGCGGCCAGCACCTCCTCGTGGTGCCGGATGCTCTGCCGCATCAGCGCCTCCCGGTCGGGCGCGTCGGCGATCTTCTCCGAGATCAGCTTGAGCACGATCGAACGGACCACGTCCGTGCAGATCTGGATGAGCTTGTTGCCGCTCGCCCGCGCCACCACGTCATGGAAGGCCACGTCGGCCTCGCCGAACGTGTCCTGCCCCGTCTCCACGGCGGTCCGCATGTGTGCGACGGCCGACTCCATCTCGGCGAACTGCGCGTCGGTGCGCAGCCGGGCCGCCAGCAGGATCGCCGACGAGTCGAGCACCATCCTGAACTGCACCAGCTCGGCCAGCGACAGCTCCTCCACCCTGGCCAGCGTGGTCATCGACTTGTGCAGCGTGGCGGGCGAGAACGGCAGCACCTCCGCCCCGTTGGGGTCGCCGGGTCGTGACCGCACCAGGCCGCGCGCCTGCAGCACCCGCAGCGCCTCGCGCACGGTGGACCGGCTGACCGAGAACTGCACCATGAGCTCCCGCTCGCTCGGCAGCCGCTCGCCCGGCGAGAGGGAGCCGCTCTCGATGGCCTCCTCGACCTGCTCCACCACCCGCTCATAGGCGCGTACGGCACGTACCGGCTCGAACCTCGGACCACCCATGAAAGCCCCCTTGACCCGAGCCGCCGCCGACTGGCAATGTGCGTAGCCTACTGGTCCGACCAGTGCACTAGCCAGGAGGCAGTAACACATGAGGCGAATCGGAATCTGGATCGCCGCCGGCGGTCTCCTGCTGGGCACGGCCGCCTGCGGCGGCACCTCCAGCGGCGGCGGCAGTGCGGGCACCCCCAAGACCCAGGCCCTTTCCGTGGGATTCGTGGCCGAGCCCGCGAACCTCGACTTCACCTCGACGGAGGGCGCCGCCATTCCGCAGGCGCTGCTCGTCAACGTCTACGAGGGCCTGGTCAAGCTCGACCAGGACGGCAAGATCGTGCCGCTGCTCGCCGAGAAGTGGGAGGTCTCGCCCGACCGCAAGACCTACACGTTCAGCCTGCGCAAGGACGTCAAGTTCAGCAGCGGAGCGCCGTTCACGGCCGACGACGTGGCGTTCTCGCTCGACCGGGTCAAGACGGACTGGAAGCTCAAGATCAAGGCGCAGCTCGACGTCGTCGACAAGGTGGAGAAGAAGGACGACTCCACCGCCGTCGTCACGCTCAAGAAGCCGAGCAACGGCTTCCTCTACTCGATGGCCACCAGGCTCGGCGCCATGTTCAGCCGCACCGGGATCGCCGACCTGGCCAACAAGCCCGTCGGCACCGGCCCGTACACGCTCGGCTCGTGGCGGCGCGGCGACTCCATCCAGCTCAACGCGAACGCCTCCTACTGGGGCACCAAGCCGCCGCTGTCGTCGATCACGCTGAAGTACTTCAAGGACGCCACGGCGATGAACAACGCGCTGCTGACCGGCGGCATCGACGTCATCTCCGCCGTGCAGGCGCCCGAGTCGCTGCAGCAGTTCGCCGACCCCAACCGCTTCCAGACGGTCGAGGGCACCACGAACGGCGAGGTCGTGCTGTCGATGAACAACAGCCGCCCGCCCTTCAACGACAAGAAGGCCAGGCAGGCTGTCCGCTACGCGATCGACCACAAGGCGCTGCTGGAGACCGCCTGGGCCGGGCGCGGCCAGCTGATCGGCTCGATGGTGCCGCCCACCGACCCCTGGTACGAGGACCGCACCGGCGACTACCCGTACGACCCGGCCAAGGCCAAGGAACTGCTCGGCGGCAAGACGCTCAACGTCAAGATGCGCATCCCCAACCTGCCGTACGCGGTGGCGAGCGCCCAGGTCGTCAAGTCGCAGCTCGCGCAGGTCGGCATCACCGCCGACATCGAGCCCCTGGAGTTCCCGGCCCGCTGGCTGGACGTGGTGTTCAAGCAGGGCGACTACGACCTGTCCATCATCAACCACGTCGAACCTCGCGACATGGGCATATTCGCCGACAAGTCGTACTACTTCCGCTACGACAACCCCGAGTTCGGCAAGCTCCTCGCCTCCGCCGACGAGGGCACCGAGCAGCAGCAGACCGACGACCTGAAGAAGGCCGCCAAGCTGCTGTCCGACGACGCGGCCGCCGACTGGCTCTTCCTCTTCCCCAACCTGATCGTGGCGAAGAAGGGCGTCACCGGGCTGCCGAAGAACGCCATCGCGGAGTCCTTCGACTTCACCGCGCTCTCCAAGCAGCAGTGACGCTTTACCTGGTCAAACGCCTGGCGGTGCTCGTCGCGAGCACCGCCGTGGCGGGCGTGGCGGTGTTCGCGTTCATGGCGCTGCTGCCCGGCGACCCGGCGGAGGTCGCGCTCGGCGTGAACGCCACGCCCGACGCGGTGGCGGCGCTGCGCAAGCAGTTCGGCACCGACCGGCCGCCCGTCGTGCAGTTCTTCGACTGGTTCGGCGGGCTCCTGCACGGCGACTTCGGCACCTCGTACGTGACCAGCTCGCCCATCGGCCCGCAGATCAGCGACCGGCTCGGCGTCACGGCCGTGCTGGTGCTCGGCGGGATGCTGGTGGCGCTGGTCATCGCGGTGCCGCTCGGCACGTTCGCGGCCGTGCACCACCGCAACCCGCTCGGGGCGGCCATCAGCGCGCTCAGCCAGGTCGGCATCGCGATCCCGGCGTTCCTTGCGGGCATCCTGCTGGTGTTCGTGTTCGCGGTGCAGGCCCAGGCGCTGCCGTCCGGCGGCTACGTGCCGATCGTGGAGGACCCGGCGCAGTGGCTGCTCAGCCTGCTGCTGCCGTGGTTGTCGCTCGGCCTCGTGCAGGGCGCGGTCCTGACCCGGTACGTGCGCAGCGCCGTGCTCGACGTGATGCGCGAGGACTACCTGCGCACGGCCCGGGCCAAGGGCCGGGGCAGCACCGGAGCCCTGTGGCGGCACGGCCTGCGCAACGCCTCGATCCCCGTCGTCACCGTGCTCGGCCTGCAACTGGCCACGCTGCTGATCGGCGCGGTCGTGGTCGAGCGGGTCTTCGTCATCCCCGGGCTCGGCGACCTGCTGCTCAACGGCGTCGCCGGGCGTGACCTGCTGCTCGTCCAAGGTGTGGTGATGGTGCTGGTGGCGGCCGTCCTGCTGATCAACTTCGTGGTGGACGTGGCCTACCGCGTGCTCGATCCGAGGCTGCGATGAGGGGCCGGATGAACGCCGGGCTGCTGGTCGGCGGCGTGCTCGTCGGGCTCGTGGTGCTGGCGGCGGCGGTGTCGTTCTTCTGGACGCCGCACGACCCGACGCTCGTGGACGCGGCGCGCAAGCTGCGGCAGCCGGGCGGCGGCTACCTGCTGGGGGCCGACAAGTTCGGCCGCGACACCTTCAGCCAGATCATGGTCGGCGCCCGGACCACGCTCTACGTGGGCATCGTGGCCGTCGGCATCGCCGCCGTCATCGGCACGCCGCTCGGCATGATCGCCGGGATGACGCCGCGCGGCTGGCTCTCCGAGCTGATCATGCGGGTCAACGACCTGGTGTTCGCGTTCCCGGCGCTGCTGCTGGCCGTCATGCTCGGCGCGGTCTACGGACCGGGCACGCTCACCGCGATGATCGCGATCGGCGTGGCCACCGTGCCCGCGTTCGCCCGGGTGGCCCGCGCCGCCACGCTCCAGGTCATGGTGACCGACTACATCCTGGCCGCCAGGGCCGCCGGGCGCCGCCGCCCGGCCATCGCGATGCGCCACGTGCTGCCGAACATCGGCTCCGTGCTCATCGTGCAGGCGTCGGTGTCGTTCGCGATCGCGATCCTGGCCGAGGCGGCGCTGTCGTTCCTCGGCTTCGGCACCCGCCCGCCGACCCCGTCGTGGGGGCGGATGCTGCAGGAGTCGCAGGAGCTGCTGTTCTCGACCCCGCGCCTGGCGCTCTGGCCCGGCCTGGCGATCGCGCTCGCGGTGCTCGGCTTCAACCTCCTGGGGGACGGCCTGCGCGACTACCTCGACCCGAAGCTGAGGAGGGTCCGTGCTGAGAGTTGAGGGGCTGACCGTACGGGCCGATTCCCTCGAATTGGTGCACGAGGTGTCGTTCGCCATCGCGCCCGGCGAGCGCGTGGGGCTGATCGGCGAGTCCGGCTCCGGCAAGTCGCTGACCGCGCTGTCGCTCATGGGCCTGCTCCCCGAGGGCGTCACCGCCTCGGGCACGGCCACGATGGGCGGGAACGACCTGGTCGGCGTGCCCGAGAGCCGGCTGAAGCGGCTGCGCGGCCAGGACGTCTCCATGGTCTTCCAGGAGCCCATGACCGCGCTCAACCCGCTCATGCGCATCGGCGCCCAGGTCGCCGAGGTCATGACCCTGCACGGCACGCCGCGCGCGCGGGCCCGGGAGAAGGCGCTCGACCTGCTGGAACGCGTACGCCTGCCCGAACCGGCGCAGATCGCCCGCGCGTACCCGCACCAGCTCTCCGGCGGCCAGCGCCAGCGCGTCATGCTCGCCATCGCGCTGGCCAACGAGCCGAGCCTGCTCATCTGCGACGAGCCCACCACGGCGCTCGACGTCACCGTGCAGAAGCAGATGCTGGAGCTGATCGCCGAGGTCGCGCCCGCGCTGCTGTTCATCACCCACGACCTCGCCGTCGTGGCGTCGGTGTGCGAGCGGGTCCTGGTCATGTACGGGGGCCGCGTCGTCGAGAGCGGCCCCATCCGCGAGGTCTTCACCCGGCCCCGCCACCGCTACACCGAGGGCCTGCTGGCCGCCTCCAGGCTCACCCCGCGCGGCACCCGGCTGCCCACCATCAAGGGCAGCGTGCCGCCGGCCGGGCAGTTCCCCGGCGGCTGCGTCTTCCGCAACCGCTGCCCGCACGCCACCGCCGAGTGCGAGACCGTACCCGCGCTGACAGGAGACGGCCATGCCCACGCATGCTGGCACCCCGCTGATTGAGGCCCGCGACCTCAGCCGCGTCTACCACCGGCCCCGCACCTCGCTCACCAAGGCGAGCGCCGCCGTGCACGCGCTCAAGGACGTGTCGCTCACGGTGGGCCGGGGCGAGCGGTACGGCATCGTCGGCGAGTCCGGCTCCGGCAAGTCGACGCTGCTGCGCCTGCTGTGCGGGCTCGATCAGCCGACCGGCGGGTCGATCCTGTTCGACGGGCAGGAGATCGCCGGCAAGCCGGAACGCCGGCTGCGCTTCCTGCGGGAGAACCTGCAGATCGTCTTCCAGGACCCGATGAGCTCGCTCGACCCCCGCATGCGCGTCCGGGATCTGGTCGCCGAGCCGCTCGTCGCGCTCGGCCTGCCGGTCGGCGACCGCGTGACCGAGCTGCTGGAGGGGGTCGGGCTGCCCGCCTCGGCCGCCGAACGCTACCCGCACCAGTTCTCCGGCGGGCAGCGCCAGCGCATCGCCATCGCCCGCGCGCTCGCGCCCCGGCCGAAGGTGCTGGTGGCCGACGAGCCGGTGAGCGCGCTGGACGTGTCCGTACGCGGGCAGATACTCAACCTGCTGGCCGATCTCGTGGACGAGCTGGGGCTCACGCTCGTGTTCGTCTCGCACGACCTGTCCGTGGTGCGGCACGTGTGCGAGACGGTCGCGGTCATGAGCCATGGGGAGATCGTGGAGAGCGGGCCGGTGGACGAGGTCTGGGCCGCGCCCGCCCATGCCTACACGCGTACGTTGCTGCAGGCCGTACCGACTCTGGAGGGATTGTTTTGATCGACGTCGATGCCGACGGAGTGGTGGGGTTCACCCAGGAGCTGGTGCGGATCCCCAGCACCAACGACCCCGGGCGGCGTGAGCGGGCCGCCGCCGAGCTGGTGGCCGCCAAGATGCGGGAGTGGGGCTGGGAGCCCACCGTGTACGAGGTGGAGCCGGACCGGCCGAACGTGGTGGCCGTGGTCGAGGGCGGCGGCGGTGCCGGGCCGACCCTGATGTTCGAGGGCCACACGGACGTGGTGACCGAGGGCGACCTGTCCACCTGGACCGTCGACCCGTTCGGCGGGGAGATCCGCGACGGGAGGCTGTGGGGGCGGGGCAGCGCCGACATGAAGTCCGGCCTGGCCGCGACCCTCTACGCCACCCGCGCTCTGCAGCTGGCTGGACCGTTCCCCGGGCGGATCAAGGTGTGCGCGCTGGCCGACGAGGAAGGCCTCATGATCGGCGCGCACCACTTCGTCTCCGAAGGGCTGACCGCCGACGTGGACGGCGCGATCGTCGCCGAGCCCGAGGCGGGCGAGATCTGCGCGGTGGCCAAGGGCGCGCTGCGGCTGCGCGTCGACTTCGCCGGCAAGATGGCGCACGGCGCCATGCCGCAGCACGGCCGCAACCCCCTCCCCGCCGTGGGCTCGCTGCTGGTGGGGCTGGGGTCGCTGCAGGAGGAGCTGCAGGGACGGCACCCGGCGCACGAGCATCTCGGCGAGGTGTACGTGACGCCGACCGTGCTGCGGGCCGGCTCCGAGGAACAGGTGAACGTGATCCCGGCGGCCGCCTCGGTCTTCGTGGACGTGCGGACGATCCCCGGGGTCGAGCACAAGCTGATCGCCGACCGGGTGGCCGCGCTCGCCTCCTGCGACGGGATCGCCGCCGAGGTGTCGGTGCTGGTGGACCGGCCGCCGGTGGACGTGCCCGTGTCCGACCCGGTGGTGGCCGCGCTGGCCGCCGCCCACCGCACCGTCACCGGCGCGGAGCCGGTCTACGGCGGGGTGCCCGGGTCCACGGACGGGACGGTGCTGACGCACTGGGGCGGGATCCCGTCCGTGGTGTACGGGCCCGGCGGGAAGTGGATCGCGCACCAGGCGGACGAGTTCGTGGAGGTGGCCGAGATCGTCCAGTGCACCCGCGTCTTCGCCGAGGCGGCCCGGCGCTTCCTCAACGGGGACTTCTGATGCGCGCTGGGCCTTCCAACTCGCTGATGGACGTGGCCGGGCTCCGGGTCGGCCACGCGCAGCGGGTCGGCGGCGGCTACCGCACGGGCACCACCGTCGTCCTGGCCCCTCCTGCGGGGGCCGTGGCGGGGGTGGACGTGCGGGGCGCCGCTCCCGGGACCCGCGAGACCGAACTGCTGGATCCGCGGAACCTGGTGTCGCGCGTGCACGCCGTGGTGCTGACGGGCGGGAGCGCGTACGGGCTGTCGGCGGCCTGCGGGGTGGTGGAGCGGCTGGCGGACGCGGGCATCGGGTACCCGGTGGCCGGCGGGGTGGTGCCCATCGTGCCGGCGGCGGTCATCTTCGACCTGGGGCGCGGTGGCACGTTCCGCGCCGTCCCGGACGCCGCCTTCGGCACCGCCGCCCACGACGCCGCCACCCCGGACGGTGGGTCGGCCGCTCTCCCGCCGTCCGTGGCGGGGGTCCCTTGGGGGAGGAGCGGGACGGGCTCGCCGGACGGTGTCGTCCCCGCCCGAGGGACCGTCACCCTCGACAGCGGGGTGGGGAGTGGGTCGGTCGGGGCCGGGACCGGGGCCAGGGCCGGTGGGCTGGCCGGAGGGGTGGGGACGGCGAGCGTCGTCCTGCCCGGCGGCGCCACCGTGGCGGCCCTGGTCGTCGCCAACCCCGTAGGCTCGGTCCTCGACCCCCGCGACGGCACGCTCGCCGGCGCGAGGTACGGCCTGCCAGGCGAGTTCGACCACCTCCAGCCCCCGCTCCAGGCGGAGATCGATGCCTGGCGCCCGCAGAACGCCCCCTCCTTCAACACCACCATCGGCGTGGTGGCCACCGACCTCACCCTCACCAAGGCCCAGTGCGGCAAGCTCGCCGCGGTCGCCCACGACGGCCTGGCCAGGGCGATCAGGCCGGCCCACACCATGACCGACGGCGACACGATCTTCGGCCTGGCCACCTGCGCCGGCCCCGAGCCCGACCACGACACGCTGCAGGAGGTCCTGGCGGCGGGGGCCGACGTGTTCAGCCGCGCCATCGCGCACGCCGTCCTCGCCGCCACCGGCCACGAGGACGCGCCCGCCTACCTCGACGTGTTCCCCAGCGCCCAACGGAAGCGAGCATGAGCATCGACACCGCATGGCCGTCCGGCCTGCCCATCGGCGACGGATGGGTGGACACGGCGGAAACCGACGACGTCACCTTCCCGTACGACGGCTCCCTCGTGGCCACGGCCCCGAGGGGCGACGCCGGTCTCGCCCGGCGGGCGGTGGACGCGGCCCTGGCCGTGGCGCCCGCCATGGCGGCGCTCCCGTCGCACGCCCGCCGCGCCGCCCTCATGAAGGCCCACGACGCGCTCGCCGCCAACCGGGAGGAGTTCGAGCGGCTGCTCGTCCTCGAGACCGGCAAACCGCTGGTCGACTGCAGGGTCGAGGTCGCCAGGACGCTCGTCACGCTGGCCACGGCCGCCGAGGAGGTGGCCAGGCTGCACGGCGAGACCGTGCCGCTCGACCTGCTGCCCTCGGGGGAGGGGCTGGTCGGGTTCTGGACGCGCCGCCCGATCGGCGTGGTCGTCGGGATCACCGGCTTCAACTACCCGCTGCTCCTCGCCGCCCACAAGATCGCCCCGGCCGTGGCCGCGGGCTGCCCCGTGATCGTCAAGCCCGCGCCCGCGACCCCGCTGGCCACGCTCTGGCTGGTGCACCTCATCAGGTCGGCGGACGCGCTCCCCCCGGCCGCCGTGCAGCTCGTCACCGGGGACGTCGAGGTCGGCAGGACGCTGGTGGAGGACCGCCGGATCGGCGCGGTCTCGTTCACCGGCTCGGCCGCCGCCGGGCACGCCATCGCCCGCAACGCCGCCCCCACCAAGGTCCTGCTGGAGCTGGGGTCGAACGCGGCGCTCGTCGTGGCGGCCGACGCCGACCTGGAGGCCGCCGCCGACGCCGTCGTGCGCGGCGGTTACTACGCCTCCGGCCAGGCGTGCATCTCCGTCCAGCGGGTGCTGGTCGAGGAGCCCGTACGGGAGCGGTTCGTGTCCTTGCTGGCCGACCGCGTCAAGAGCGTCACGGTCGGCGACCCCCGCCTGCCGGAGACCCGCGTCGCCCCGCTCATCGACGAGGCGGCCACGGACCGCGTGCTGGAGTGGGTCGCGGAGTCGGGGGGCGAAGTGGTCACGGGCGGGCACCGCGACGGCCGGGCCATCGCGCCGACCGTGCTCGCGGGCGTCGGCGACGGGGCCGCCGCGTGGGACGAGGAGATCTTCGGGCCGGTGGTGTGCGTGCGCCCGGTGCCCGACCTCGACGCCGCCTTCGCCGCCGTCAACGAGTCGCGGTACGGCCTGCACGCCTCGGTGTTCACCCGGTCGCTGGCCACGGCGTTCGCGGCCATCGAGCGGATCGAGGCCGGGGGAGTGGTGGTCAACGAGGTGCCGGGGTTCCGGGCGGACAACATGCCGTACGGCGGCGTGAAGGACTCCGGGATCGGGCGCGAGGGGCCCCGCTTCGCCATCGAGGAGCTGACGGTGACTCGGATGGCGATCATCCGGCCCGCCTAGCGGGTGGGCATGGCGACCGGGTCGCGGGACCCGGTCGCCGGCGCCTTTCTAGTTGGGCGGGTCGAAGCGGCCGTCCACGGCGGTCCAGCCGCCGTCCACGTACAGGACCGAGCCGGTCACGAAGCTGGCCGCGTCGCCGGCCAGGTAGACCACCGCGCCGGCCATCTCCCGCGCCGTCGCCCACCGGCCGAGCGCGCTCTTGTTCGCGTACGCGGCGTACCAGTCGGGGTTGTCCTTGATCTGCCTGGTGAGCGGCGTCTCCACCACACCGGGCGCGATGGCGTTCACCCGCACCCCGTGCGGCCCGAACTCGGCCGCCGCCGTCCGCAGCAGCTGCACCAGGCCCGCCTTCGTGGCCGAGTAGACGCTCTGCCCCGGCTCGGTCACGGACGCGCGGATCGAGGCGAACCCGATGATCGACCCGCGCCCCCGCTCGACCATGCCCGCCCCGAAGGCCCGCACCACGTCGAACGAGGCCCGCAGGTTCAGCCCCACCACCCGGTCGAACTCCTCGCCGGAGTAGTCGAGCAGCCGCTTGCGGACGTTCGTGGCGGCCGTGAACACCAGCACGTCGGCGGGCTCTTCCCCGGCGGCCCTCTGCACCTCGGCGGCGTCCAGCACGTCGAGCAGCCGTGCGTCGCCGCCGCACGCGGCGGCGGTCTCCTCGGCCGAGGCCAGGTCGCGGTCGGCGCACACCACGGAAGCCCCGTGGGCGGCCAGCGCCAGCGCCGCCTCCCGGCCGATCCCGCTCCCCGCCCCGATCACCACGGCCCGCCGCCCATCCAGGCGGAACAGCGCGTCATATCCCATACGAGGCACCCTAGCGACTGGTCCGACCAGTGCACCAGGTCGGGGTCAGCGCGTCAGCGCGTCTCCCATTCGGCGCGCGTCAGCTCGTACTCCACCTCGCCGTGCTCGGTCCCGGGCAGGGGGTCCTCCCACTCCGGGTGGAACGTGCGGGTGTGGCGCAGCCCGCACTTCTCCATGACCCGTCGCGAGCGCACGTTGACCGCCATGGTCTGGGCGAAGACCCGGCGCGCGCCCAGCTCCCGGAACGCCTTGTCGATCAGCGCGAGCGAGCCCTCGGTCGCGTACCCCCTGCCCCAGGCCGACTTGTGCAGCCGGTAGCCCAGCTCCGGCTCGTCGTCCGGCGAGCCCTTGGGCGCGCGCAGGTGGAACCACCCGAGAAACGCCCCGGACGGCTTCTCGATCGCCGCGAAGAAACCGGTTGCGATGAACGCGGGCAGCGTCTTCCCGACGATCACCTCGTGCGGCGTGGGCTTGCCGCCGTTGAGGAACTCCATGACCTCGGGGTCGTTGTGGAGGGTGAAGAGGTGGCCGGCGTCGGACTCGGTGAAGCGGCGCAGGGTCAGCCGCCCGGTCTCCAGATAGATGTGCACCGGCAAACGCTAGTGAGCCGGTGGCCGCGCCTTCGACAGGTTTTCCGACAGCTCGCGCAGCCGGGCCCGCGCCCCGGCGTCGTACGCCTGCTCCAGCGCCTGCGAGGGCCGCAGGCCGTCGAAGAAGCGCCCGGACACCTCGTCCAGCTCGGGGTCGGTGATCAGCCGCGACGTGGCCTCCACGCCCTCCCGCAGCTCGCTGACCGGTGTGGCGACCATTTTGGTCGGCATGTACGTGGCCGGGTGCAGGGCGTTGGCGGTGACCCCGGTGCCCGCCAGCTCCTCGGCCAGGTCCACGGTGAACATCACCTGCGCGAGCTTGCTCTGGCAGTACGCGCGCACCCCGCTGTAGCCGGCGGCCTGCATGACGTCGCCGAAGTCGATCGGGGCCTGGCCGAGGCTGCTGACGTTGACGATCCTGGACGGGGCCGACTCGCGCAGCACCGGCAGCAGGAGCCGGGTGAGCAGGTAGCCGGCCAGGTAGTTGACCGCGAAGCGCAGCTCGTGGCCGTCCGCGCTCTCCTGCCGTACCCCGCCGCCCGGCACGGTCGTGCCGATCCCCGCGTTGTTCACCAGCGTGTCGAGGTCCTTGTGGTCGGCCGAGACGGCCTGCGCGAGCTCGCGTACCTCGTCGAGCGAGGCCAGGTCGGCGCGGTACCAGTGCAGCCGGGCGGCGGGAACGGCGGCCCGGATCTCCGCCAGCGTGTCGTGGCCGCGCCGGTCGTCGCGGCCGTGCACGAGGACGGTCGCGCCGCGTGCGGCCAGGTCTGCGGCCAGCGCCCGGCCGAGCCCGTCGGTCGCGCCGGTGACGAGGATCGTCCGCTGCTCCATGGGACGCATGCCACCACGGTACCAAGACGGAATTTCGTTCTCTGATACTCTGCCGCCATGGAACGCAATTCCCTCACGGCTACCGTGCGGGCCAGGCTCACCGGGCTGCACGACGCCGAGGCGCGGGTCGCGCAGGTGGTGCTCGACCAGGGCGCCGGGCTCGTCCACCTGAGCGTGAGCGACGTGGCGCGGCTGGCCGGCACGTCGGCGTCCACCGTCGTACGGGCGTGCCGGCGGCTCGGGTTCGGCGGCTACCAGGAGCTGAAGATCGCCTCTGCCCGCGAGACGCCGCGAGTGCCTGAGCCCCAGGACGACCGCGACCCGCTGGCCGCGACCGTACGGGCGGCGCAGGAGGCGCTCGGCGGGCTGGGCGCCACGCTGTCGCGCGACGACCTGAACGCCGCCGCCGAGGCGCTCAGCGGGGCCGCCCGGGTGCTGTTCGCCGCCACCGGCCTGTCGGGAGCGGTCGCCGTCGACGCCGCCTACCGGCTGCGGGCCCTCGGCCTGCCGGTGGACCTGCCGCCCGACCCGCTCACCGCGCACCTGGCCGCCGAGCTGCTGCCGGAGCCGTCGGTCTGCCTGGCGATCAGCCACAGCGGCGCCACCCGCTCCACCGTCGACACCGCCCGCCGCGCCCGCGCCGCCGGGGCGCGGGTCGTGGCGATCACCAGCTACGCCAGCTCGCCGCTGGCCGAGGAGAGCACCTGGGTGCTCGTCGGCGGAGGGCAGGACCTCGTCTTCGGGATGGAGGCGGTCGCCAGCCGCCTGGCCCACCTCACCATCGTCGACACGCTGTCCATGATCGTGCTCGCGCTGCGCGGCGGCGCGGCCGAGCGGGCGGTGTCGGCCTCCGCCGACATCACGGCGGACCACAGCTACTGAGAGGACACAGTGATCAGTCAGACTTTCGACATCGCCGGCGAGCTGCGGGTCAACCGGCTCGGGTACGGCACCGGCATGCTCACCGGGCCCGGCTACTGGGGGCCGCGCCTCACCCCTGACGAGGCCGTCGCCATCCTGCGCCGCGCCGTGGAACGCGGGGTGACGCTCGTCGACACGGCCGACAACTACGGGCCCGACCTGGCAGAAGAGCTGGTGGCGCGGGCGCTGCACCCGTACCCGGACGATCTGGTGGTGGCGACCAAGGGCGGCGTCGTCCGTACGGGCCCCAACGTCTGGCACGTCTCCGGGCGGCCCGAGCGGCTGCGCGCCATGTGCGAGGCGAGCCTGCGCCGGCTCAAGACCGACACCGTCGACCTCTACCAGCTCCACCGGATCGACCCGGACGTGCCGCTGGCAGACCAGCTCGGCACGCTCGCCGAGCTGCGGCAGGAGGGCAAGATCCGGCACATCGGCCTCGACACGGTCACCGTGGAGGAGCTGGAGCGGGCGCTGGAGATCACGGAGATCGCCTCGGTGCAGAACCGCTTCAACCTGCTGGACCGCGAGTCCGCGTCGGTGCTGCGGGCGTGCGAGGAGCGCGGGCTGGCGTTCCTGCCGTGGTTCCCCCTGGGCAACGGCTCACTGGTCCGCGACGGCCTGCCGGAGGCGGCGCGGCGGCACGGGGCGAGCGCCGGTCAGGTGGCGCTGGCGTGGCTGCTGCACCACTCGCCCGTCATCCTGCCCACGCCGGGCACCGGGTCGCTCGCCCACCTGGAGGAGAACCTGGACGCGGCCGCCGTCGAGCTCACCCCCGACGACCTGGCCGCCCTGGACGCCTTCCAGCCCTAGCGGCGGCGACCAGCTCCCGCATGCTCCCGACGCCGGGCTCGGGCGGGGTTCCGGTGTCGTCGCTGCGGAACAGCACGGCACGCATCCCCAGCGAGCGCGCCGGGGCCAGGTTAACCGGCCGGTCATCCACGAACAACACCTGCCCGGCGGGCACGCCCAGCTCGTCCAGGGCCTCGCGGGTGCCGGCCGTGAGCTCGTGCAGGACGCCCATCGCATCAAAGATCACCTTCACGAAGATCTCCTCTCACCTCGACGCTACTGCGGCGCGGGATGGCGGAGGCGATCGCGGCCACGGCGAGGGCGGCGAAGGCCGCGAACGCGGTCGTGTAGCCGGACTCGGCCGGCACCGGGCCGGGGCCCGGCGTGCCGGCGGCCAGCAGGGCGGCGGCGAGCTGGGCGCCGGCCGCGCCGCCCACGGTGCGCACGATGGTGTTGACGCCGGTGGCCAGCCCGGTCCGGTGCGGTTCGACGGCCTCGACGACGAGGTTGCCGATGGAGGCGAACGCCAGCCCGTACCCGATGCCGACGAGGAGGCCGGCGGCGTGGAAGTGCCACAGCCGGTCGTGGACGGCCGCCAGGACCAGGAACGACACGGCGGCGCAGGCGGCCCCGGCCTGGAGTGGCAGCCGCGTCCCGAACCGCCGCCCCAGGCGCGGCGCCAGCGGCGTGGCCACCAGCATGGCCAGGGCCATCGGCAGCATGACCAGCCCGGCCTGCGCGGCCGGCGTGCCGAACCCGTACCCGGCGGCCGGCGGCGTCGCGGGGGATGAGCGTGATGACGCCGGGCACCCGGCCGGGCGGCGGCGGTGGCCGAGCAGGTCGCCCAGCCGCCCCGCGACGGGCGTGGCCACCGCGCTGGACAGCATGAACGCCGTGAGCACCCACGTCACGGCGGTCGCCGAGGCGTCGAGCGCGGGCCCGAGCGCGGGCAGCACCGCGATCACGATCGTCTGCGCGAGGCTCGCGGTCAGCGCCGCCAGCAGCAGCGCCCCCACCACCATCTTCCGTCTCATCATAGTTAGGCGACCCTAAGTTTTGCGGACGGCTGTCCACAAGCCGCGGCATGAGAAAGGCATGCCCTTTGCGGGACGGCCCCGCGGGTGCAATGTGGGAAGGAACCTCAAAGTTGCCCAAGACCAGCTGAGAGGAACTCATCATGCGCGCGAACGTCGGTGACCACCTGATCGTCCACGGCAACGTCGTCGGCCACGGGGACAGGAGAGGCGAGATCATCGAGGTCCGGGGCGAGAACGGCGCGCCGCCGTTCCTGGTGCGGTTCGAGGACGGGCGCGAGGAACTCGTCTTCCCAGGACCCGACTCGGTGGTCCAGCCCGCCGGCTCCGTCTGACCTTACGAGGCGGCCGCCCTGATGGCCTCGACGAGCATGTCCAGCTCGGCCTCGAAGACCTCCTCGGCCGAGACGGCGCGCAGGTGGGGCTCGGCGGCGCGCAGCCGGGGGTGATCTTCGGCCTGCCCGGCCAGGGCGAGCAGGCTCGCGGTGCGGTGCGCGGACACGGGGTCGCCGTGCAGTTCGCGGTGGAGCCTGCCCAGGACGAGGTCGATGAAGATCATGTAGTGCCGGGCCGCCTGCCGCTCGTCGAGCCCGGCGTCGGCCAGGATCGCCAGGATGGTCTCGACCAGGTTGAGCGCGCCCGGGCCGTGGTTGGCCCGGGTCATCAGCACGTCCACCATGCCCGGGTACGCGGCCAGCTGCCGGCGCATCGCTGCGGCCAGCAGGCGCAGCCGGTGCGGCCACGGGCCCTCGTCGATGCCGGGCGGGACCAGGTCGTGCTCGGCGATGGCGTTCATGACCAGGTCGACGAGGGCGTCCTTGTCGGCGACGTGGCGGTAGAGGGCCATCCGGGAGGCGCCGAGGTCGGCCGCCAGGCGGCGGACGGTCAGCGCCTCCATGCCCTCCGCCCGGGCGATCTCCAGGGCGACGGAGACGATCTGCGCCTGGCTGAGGCTGCCCCAGGCGCGGCGGCGGGGCGGCTGCTGGTCGGCGGATGAACCCACGGTGAAACCGTACTGGACCTGCCGGGAACGTCAGCCCAGGCGGGCGCGCAGGGCCTCGGTGAACCAGCCGAGAGCGGGGCTCAGCGGCTCCGGCGCGGTCCAGCCGTTGATGACCGCCAGCAGTTCGAGGTAGCGGTCCCTGCGCGGGTCGTCCGCCTCCTCCAGCCGGTCCAGCAGCCGCCGCCGGAGGGCGGGGGAGTCCGGGAGGCCACGGTCACGCGCGTACGCGGCCACGACCGCCGCCACCACGGAGTCCGCCTCGGGGGCCGCGGGGGCGAGGCCCGCCGCGAGGGCCGGGCGGGCGTGGTCGCGGGCCAGCGCGGCGGGGTCGGGGCGCGGGGGCGCGTCGGCCTCGCCTCGTTCGGCCGCGTGCCGGGCGAGCGTGCGCCGGACGGCGGCCCGGAAGTCCGGGTCCTGCGTGAGCTCGGCCAGCTCCACCCAGGCCTCCACCTGCTCGGTCGAGGGGTCGTCGGGCAGTTCGGGCGTCATCGAGCGCATGATCCCCGCGAACCCCGGAACGGTGTCCAGGCCGTCGAAGGCGGCCTCCAGGAAGTCGTCGACGAGGCGGCGGCGTTCGTCCTCGGAGAGTTTTGCCAGTTTGTGCATGAGATCCATTTCCTCGGGGTTGGAGCCGCGCCTGGCCACCGCCGTGAGCACCGCGCGCCGCAGCCGGAGCGTGCGGATCTGCACGGCCAGCGCTTCGGCGTGCGCCGCGGCGACCTCGGGGAGCGAGACCTCGCGTGCCACGACCCGCCGGATCGTGGGCAGGTCCACTCCGAGGTCGCGCAGCGTCCGTACGAGCTCCAGGCGTGCGACGGCGTCGAGGTCGTAAAGGCGGTACCCGGTGGGGCTGCGGTCGGTAGGCGGCACGATCCCCCGATCGGAGTAGAACCGGATGGTCTTGACCGTCAGCCCGGTGCGCCGGGCCAGGTCACCGATGGAGTAGAGCGCCATGTCTCCACCTTCCCGCCTCCCCTAGGTGGAGACTCAACCGCTTGCCAGTGATCCTGAAAATTGGGGTCCCATGTCCAGGCGGGTTTGACTACCTGTGAGGAGATGTGGTCGCATCGTGACCTATGTTTCTGATGGGATGAATTAGACCGGTCCGGGGGAGAACGTTTCATGCCGCACGCCCTTCTGCGCGTGCTCGCTTCGACGTCCATCGCAAGCGCCACAGTCCTGGTGGCCCTGCCACCGAGTGCCCAGGCCCAGACGCCGGGCCACGCCCAGGTGAGGGTCCAGCCCGTGCCCGCCGTGCAGGAGCCGCCGGCCGCCGCGGTCAGCGTTCCGACCCGGCCCTCGCTCGCCGTCAGGCCCGCGGGCACCGGGCGGGTGGGGCCCGACGAGCCCGAGGTGACCACGCCCGCCGGGCCGCGGCTCATCGACGAGGTCACCGCCGAGGCCGCCTCCGTCCAGGAGGAACAGGGTTTCGGCAGGCAGGCGCCCGACGTCCGGAGTGTGCTGCCCGACACGGCGGACGCCGAGCCGCTGACGCTGATCAAGCCGCTGGCGCCGATCCTCAAGGCGTTCGACGGGCTGGGCGGGCTGGGCAAGGTGGTGCCGGGGCTGACGTACCGGCTCTGCGTCCAGAGCGAGGCCGTGCCGGTCTCCTGCTCGATCTCGCAGCCGATCGCCACGCCGGCGGTCGCCGACGTCACCGGCGACGGCAGGCCCGACCTGGCCGCCGACCTCCTGCCCACGGCCAACCCCATGGAGGGGGCGGCCGGGCTGGGCTTCGCGGTCAAGCGGCTGTCGCAGGCGAAGGTCAAGGCGCTGGTCTGGGCCGAGTACGACGGCAAGGTGTCGGTCGGGTTCGACGGCCTGCGGCACGGCGCGTCGCTGTCGGCCTTCGACTGGGGGACGTTCGGCGTCGACCTGACGGGCAAGCGGGTCAAGGCCAGCGTGAAGCGTACCGATCCCGGGAAGTCCGCGGCCCTGGTCGCGGGGCTGACCGGCCGCAGCGTGGTGAGCCTGCGCCAGACGCCCGCCACCGAGAAGCTCAGCGTGACCGCCGCGCTCGACTCGCCCTCCCTGGACGTCCACGCCTCCGCGCCCGCCAAGCTGGAGGCGCTGGCGGTGAACGGCCGCCAGTTCACCCAGGCCGTGCTCGACCGCATGCCCGCCCGCGCCGCGGTGCGGCTGTCGGACGGCGAGGTCCGCTTCACCAGCCCGTCCTCGATCGCCCGCGCCCGGCTGCACAGCTTCACCTACCGTGACGGCAAGCTGGCCGGGGTGCTGAGCGCCCAGGTCAGGAAGGTGCCGCCGACCCTGACCGCCAAGTACGCGGCCGCGGACGGCAAGCAGACCCTGACCGTCGAGTCCGCCAAGGGCCGGGCCGGGGCGGCTTCCCTGCTCTTCTTCGACCGGGCCGCGGACAAGACCGTGCTGAAGACCGAGCTGAGCGACCTGCCGGCCAAGGTGCGCCTGGTCAACGACCTGGCCGAGCACCGCGTCACGCACACGACCAGCTCGCCCATCGGCCGGTTCTCCGTGGTGCTCCAGCGCAACGAGGGCGCCATCTCCAGCCCGCGCGGCGGCCACGTCACCATGATCAAAAAGGGTGACGCGGTCGGGGTGTCGGGGCTGCTGTCGGGGCTGTCCGGGTTCGACGTCACGTACGGGGCCGTGCCGCACGCCCACCTGGAGGTGGGCTCCAGCGGGCGCTCGTTCGTGGGGGCGGCCAGCATCGACGGCACCCACGTGGCCCGCCTGGAGATCTCCAACACGCCCGCCACCGTGGACGTCACCCTCGACCCCGCGAGCCGGAAGGCCGAATACCAGGCCAGCGGCGTGATCCGCAGCATCCGCGCCGCCTATGCGAATCTCGAGAAGGGCCCCACCGTCGACGGCACCGTTCTGGGCGTGCGCGACGACGTCAAGGCGTCGTGGGAGCTGGGCGAGCGCTCGACCGTCAAGGTCGCCACGTCCGCCAAGATTGACCAGATCAAGATTTATGCCAATAAAGCGCACGTGACCTCGCCGTCCGGGGAGGACCTGGAGGCGACCGTCGAGGGTGTGCGCAAGAGCGTCGAGCTGGTCGCCGACACGGGCGCCCGGACCCTCACCTGGACCGCGGACGCGCCGGTGGCCAAGGTCTCGGCCCTGGCCAGGGTCAAGCTCGGCGACCGGTACGCCAGGGCCGCCGCCGAGGTGAGCGGCGTGCCGGCCCGCTTCGACGCCTCGTGGGACCCGGCCTCGTACCGCTTCCGCGGTCTGTCCGGTCCGGTCGGGTCGGCGGAGGTGGCGTTCACCAACCACGACGGGGCCAAGGCCCCCACCGGGCCGCACCTGTCGGCCCACTACAGCCAGGCGACCGGTGACCTGGACGCCAGCGTGCTGGTGAAGGGGCTCAAGCAGGTCGGGTTCACCCCTTTGAAAGGCGCAGGGGCGCAGGGGTTCAGCGCGGACTTCCGCTCGGCCCGGCAGCGGCTGGCCGTGGACGCCGACGTCACGCAGGGTGACGCCCGCTTCGGCCTGATCGGCACGCTCGGGCCCGTGCCCGGCCGCCTGTCGGTCACCTCCGACGGGGGCAAGCTCACCTATGCCGGCTCGCGCCTGGACGTGCGCGCCCGCGCCTGGCTCGGCAAGGCCGGGGCGCTCGACCGCATGCGGGCCGCGCCCGCCGTGCCCGGCGGCGTGTCCCTGGTGGACGGCGGCTGCGCGGCCGGATCCGCGGGCTGCTCCCAGGGGCCGTTCTGCACGCCGGATCGGGGCTGCTTCGGCCTGCAGGGATACCTGGACGTGAGCGGGCTGCCGGACCAGGTGACCGTGGACATGACGGGTAAGACGTTCGCGTTCTCGGGGTTCAGCCCGCGGCGCAAGAGCCTCGGCGTCTACCTCGCCAGCAGCGTCCTTTCACCCGTGCCCGTCAAGGCCAGGGCCACCCTGACCGGGCTGCCCTCCCGGATCACCAGCATGTTGCTGGGGCCGTTCGGCGTGGCGCAGGGCAACGCCGTGCAGGCCGCGTACCGCATCGAGCCCGCCGCCACGCTCGGCGCGCTCGACGTGCAGGCCGAGGCCGGTGACCTGCGCGGGCACGTGTCGATCGACCCCGTGCCGGCCTCGGTGTCCGTCCAGGGCACGTACGGCGCCCAGACCCGCATCCGCGTGAACAACTCCGCGGCCGTCAAGCGCCTGGACGCCAAGGTCACCCTGGCCGGGAAGGGCACCGGCGAGCTGCGCTTCGCGGACGTGCCGGCCTCGTTCGGGGTGGACGCCGACGCCTCGGCCGCCGGGCTGAGCGTGCCGGCGCTCACCTACAAGTCGAACGTCAGCACCCTCGACGGCTACCTCGGCGTGGAGGGCGGCCTCGTGGACCCGCAGGGCAGGCTCGGGGACGTGTCGTTCGCGGTCAAGGACCTGGCCGCCGACACCACGATCCGCATGAACCCCGACCAGTCGCTCGACCTCGTCTCCCGTCCCGTCCCCACGGGCCGCCTGTCGCTGCACGCGGGGCTGCGGGTGGACGCGGTCGCGCCGCAGCAGATCTCCGTGAGCAAGGAGGTCCCGTACACGACGGGCTTCCTCACCTACAACGTCGGCGGGAAGTTCGGGCTGCAGGCGAGCGCGGTCAAGGACCTGTCGCTGGACGCGCGGCGCGTGTCGTGGCTGCGCATCCGGCCCGGCAAGGTCCCGTTCGGGCTGAAGGCGCCCCCGGCCCTCGGGTACGTCGCGCCCGGCTTCGAGGGCGACTACGGCCAGCTCAAGCTGGCCGCCAAGGGGGTGGACCTGCGGCCCGACGTCTCCCTGGACGTGCGGCTGAGCAGGGAGGTCGGCAGCGACGTCTTCCGCGACTCGGTGCGGCTGGCCCCCACCGACTCGCTCGCGCTGCGCCGCTACGACCAGCGGATGCGGCGGATCGGGGCCAAGCAGGAGATCAAGGCGGCGGGGATCAGCCTGGCGTGCGTGACGGTGGACGCCAAGCCCGGCTTCGCGGCCGGGAACGGGTCCAGCTCCATCACGCTGCGTGGCGCCGACGGGCCCCAGATGGTGTCGCTGCTGGATCCGGGGGGCCAGGTGCCGGACTACGCGGTGGACCTGCTGACCCACTTCATGAGCCCGTTCCCCGGGGCGGAGTGGAAGGTCGCGGGCACCAAGGCGGGCGGCTGCGACCCCGAGCGCCGCCCGGCCTCCCGCTGACCCGGCCCTGCTGCTCACGGGCCTGCTCACCCGGCTGACCGCCGCGCCCGGCGCGGCGGTCAGCTCGGGCCGCGGTAGCCGGGCGGCGGGCGCTCGCCCTCGTACGCCTTCACCGGACGCCCGGACAGGAACGCCCGCAGGACCCCGAGGTACGGCTCGCTCGCGTAGGCGTTTGTGGAGGCCTCGTCGTCGAGGTAGGCGAGCGTGGCCGACGGCAGCGCCCGCCGGTAGGCCATGGCCGACGTCCAGCCCTCCTCGTCACACCGGCTCTTGACGATCAGCACCGGGGCCTTCGCCTCGGACAGGCTCAACGGGAGCGAGGAAGGCGCCGTCCGCCCGGTCAGGCCGACGTAACCCCCGGAGCCGGTCGCGGCGGCGGCCGGGCACGGGTGCGGCGCCCCCTGCCGGACGAGGCCGAGGTAGGCGTCCAGCTCCCGGTCACCCGCGAAGGCGTGCGCGGCCTGCGGGTCCACCCGCAGCAGCGTGGAGACGGCGAGCAGGCGCGGATCCGGCGAGCCGCCCGGCCCGAACATCGCCGCCAGCTCGACCTCGCCGTCCGGCTTCCGCGCCGGAGGCAGCCCGGTGGGGGAGGCCAGGACGGCCTTCGCCACCCGGTCGGGGTGCGCGGCCAGGTAGGCGGTGGCGAGCTGCGCGCCGTAGTCGCGGGCGATGAGGTTCAGCCGGTCCGCGCCCACGGTCTGCCTGATGGCCTCCAGGTCCTCCACGTCGCGCGTCAGGCCGTACTCGCGCGGGTCCCGCAGCCGGGCCGAGCGCCCGGCCCCGAGCTGGTCGTAGACGTACACCTGGTAGCCGTCCGCCGTCAGCTTCCTGAAGAAGGCCGAGGACGCCGCCAGGTCGGCCACGCCGGGCCCGCCGTGCAGGAACACCACGGGGTCGGGGCGCGTGACCCGCTTCGGCGCGAAGCGTACGTACGCCAGCTCCGAGCCCGTCGGCAGCCGCCACTCGCGCTGCCCCGCCACCGGCGCCGGGGGAGCGGAGGGCTGCGGCGGGCGCAGCGTGGCGACGCCGACCGGCCACACGACGGCCGCCTCCACCCCGAGGATCACCAGCGCCCGCAACCAGCGCCCCCACACGGCCCTCGGCCTGGGCACGCACAGCAGCAGCCCCAGGAAGAACACCGACGCGAAGACCGCCAGCCCCGTCACCGTGAACGTGGCGGCCTCCGCGCCCACCATCGCCATCCCGGCCAACGTGGCCAGCCCGAGGACCGGCGACAGGGCCAGCACCCCGGCGCCCGCCACCGCCCGTCCGGCCAGCCTGGCGAAAGAAGCCACAAGGGGACGTTAGTGCACTCCACGGGTTTCGGTCAGGTGGATGGGATTCCGGACGCGGAGTGGGATAGCGCTTACCGGCGGGATGAGGTGAAATATCAGCGTCCCTCTACAAGGCTGGAGATTCCGTGCCACTGTTCGACCTGCCGCTTGAGCAACTCCGCAGCTACCTCCCCGAACGCGACGAGCCCGCGGACTTCGACGCGTTCTGGTCGCGCACCCTGGCCGAGGCCAGGGAGTTCGACCTGAGCGCCGAGTACGTCCCGTACGACCTGCCCCTCGCCACCGTCGACGTGTTCGACGTGTCCTTCGCGGGCTGGGGCGGGCACCGGATCAACGGGTGGTTCCTGGTGCCGCGCGGGGCCGAGGGCCCGGTGCCGTGCGTGATGCACTACATCGGCTACAGCGGCGGTCGCGGGTTCGCCAAGGACCACCTGTTCTGGCCGTCGGCCGGGTACGCGGTGTTCGTGATGGAGACGCGCGGCCACGGCGGCGCGAACGCCGGCAGCCCCGGCGCGACCGGGGACCCGCACGGCAGCGCCTCGCCGCAGGCGCCGGGCATGATGACCCGGGGCATCCTCGACCCGGACGACTACTACTACCGGCGCGTCTTCACCGACGCCGTCAGGGCCGTGGACGCGGCCCTCGAGCACCCGGCGGTGGACGCGAGCCGGGTCGTCGTCTCGGGCGGCAGCCAGGGCGGCGGCATCGCGCAGGCCACGGCCGCGCTGCACCCGGCGGTCAAGGCGGCGCTGATCGACGTGCCGTTCCTGACCCACTTCCGGCGAGCGGTCGAGATCACGGGGAAGGACCCGTACCAGGAGCTGGTGCGTTTCCTCTCCACCCGCAGGGACACCGCCGACCAGGTCTTCCGCACGCTGTCGTACTTCGACGGGCTCAACTTCGCCGCCCGCGGCCAGGTGCCCGCGCTCTACTCGGTGGCGCTGATGGACGACGTCTGCCCGCCGTCGACCGTGTTCGCCGGATACAACCACTGGCAGGGCCCGAAGGAGATCTCCGTGTGGCCCTGGAACGGCCACGAGGGCGGCGGCGGCTTCCAGACGGAGGAGCAGTTGCGCTACCTCCACAAGCTCCTCAGCGACGGCTGATGGGCGCGCCCGCCGTGCCGGTGCGGCACGGCGGGCGCCCAGGTCACGCCATCTGATCCTTGACCAGGAACGACACGCTCCCCTGGTCGTCGGCTCCGGCGTCCAGTGACTTGTCCTCCAATACGGTGGCGGCCACGGGGTCGAGGTAGACGCGCGCCCCCTCGGCCTCGACGACCTCGTCCGCCGGCTCCGGAGCGGTGGCCAGCGTAAGGGTGAGCGAACTCGCGCCTTCTCCCTGAGACGAGATGCGAATCCCGCTCTGGGCAGGCTCGGGCGCGGACGCGGTGAGATCGCGGATCGCCTGGGCAGCGTTGGCTGTCAGGGTGAGCACTACGGCTCCTCCTCACGGTCGACGTTCAGGAGTTGCCTGCCCTTCCCCCAACTCAGCGGCTCAACCCTTCTTGACTGTTTCTTTACTCAGATTTCCTGGAGCTCCCTGTGGAGAATGGGGGCCATGGATTTCGCGGAGCAGAGGCAGGCCATGGTGGCGCACCTGCGGAAACGCCAGGACATCAGCGATCCCGTGGCCGCCGCGCTGCTGGCGGTGCCGCGCCACCTCTTCGTGCCCGGTGTCGACCCCGAGGACGCCTACCGTGACGTGCCCATCGTCACCAAACGTGACGACGCGGGCCGGCCGATCAGCTCGTCCTCGCAGCCCGCGATCATGGCCACGATGCTCGACCAGCTCGGCGTGGAGCCGGGGCACCGGGTGCTGGAGATCGGCGCGGGCACCGGCTACAACGCGGCGCTGCTGGCCCACCTCGCCGGGCCCGCCGGGCACGTGGTGAGCGTCGACATCGACGAGGACATCGTCGCGCGGGCCGGACGGCACCTGTCCGCCGCCGGGGCGGAGCGGGTGGAGGTGGTGGGCGCGGACGGCGTCCAGGGGTACGCGGAGCGGGCCCCGTACGACCGCGTGATCGCCACGGTCGGCGTGTGGGACCTGGCCCCGGCGTGGCTGGAGCAGCTGGGCGCGGGCGGGCGGCTGGTGGCGCCGCTCGACCTGCGGGGCGTGCAGGTGTCCGTGGCCCTCGAACGCGCCGGCGACCACTGGGCCGGCCGGTCGGTGGCGCCGTGCGGGTTCATGCGGATGCGCGGGGCGTTCGCCGGGCCCGAGGCGATCGTGGTGCTGCGCCAGGATCCCGAGCTCATGCTGGGCCTGCCCGAGTGGCGTGAGATCGGCGACGTGCTGGCCGCGCTCGACGACGAGCCGGACGAGGTCGCCGTCGACGGGGGCGAGGAGGTGGCGTACGGGCCGGGTGTCACGCTGTGGCTGGCCCTGCGCGACTCCCGGTGCTGCGTCCTGACCGGCAGGCTGGGGCAGGGGTACGGCATGAGCATCGGCCTCGTCGACGGTGACGCCATCGCGCTGCTCGGAGGGCGGGGCGCGCACGTGGCCCGCGGCCGGGGACCCACCGGCCCCGGTCTGGCGGCCCAGGGCCACGGGCCGGGCGGCGCCGCGCTGGCGGCCGACCTGGCCGGGCACGTGCGGGCCTGGAACGAGGCGGGCCGCCCGGAGACGGGCGACCTGCGCATCCATGCCTACCCCGGGGCCTATCCCGGGCGCGCCGGCGACGACGGTCAGGGGACGGTGGTCCCGAAGCGCCACACGACCCTGGTGGTGACCTTCAACTGACCGTCCACCCGCCGTCGCGGATGAGGTCGCGGTCGCGCAGCTCGTTCGCCTCGCGCCAGGCCTGCAGGCGCACCGGCGTGATGCGGAAGTAGTGGTAGGACTCGGGCTCCTTGCGCGGGTCGAAGCCCGTCTTCGCCGCGAACGCGTCGCCGACCTCGGCCGGGATCTCGGCTTCGGGGACGGCCTCGGCCGTGCCCTCGACGAGGACGACGTCGCGCACCAGCCCCACGCCCACGCGCAGCCGCCCGGAGGCCAGCAGGTTGCGGGCGGTCCGGCTGGCGCTGGCGGTGGAGATCAGCAGGGTCGTGCCGTCCCACAGGAACGACAACGGCACCAGGTACGGCACCCCGCCCTCGTCCGCCGTGGCCACCCAGGCGTCCACGTCGTTCTCGAGCCGGTCGAGGGTGTCCCGCTTGCGCTGGTGGGGCGTGCGGGGATCTGGCTGGGTCATCCGGGCTCCGGTCACATCGGCCTCATGGTCGTCGTCATTATCGTTCGCGCCCGGCTCCGCGCGCCCGGGGGTGGGATGTCGGGTTTTGGGGGAAGGGGTGATTACGCACTGTATTTGAGTCGTATCACAATGTCATAGGAAATGCTCATGCGCACACTGTTGCTGGCCGCCGTGGCCCTCGCCGCTCTCGGGGGCTGTGCCGACGTGCCGACGGACACCGCGGGCCTGGTGTCGCGTACCGACACCCAGCCGTCCGAGCAGGACAAGGCCTGGATGCGGGGCATCCACGAGGCCAACCTGGCCGAGGTCCAGGCGGGGCAGCTCGGGGTGGGCAAGGGGAGCACGGCGCGGATCAAGGCGATCGGCAAGATGCTCGTCGTGGACCACACCAAGCTCGACACGCAGGTGACCAACGCGGCCACGCGGCTCCGCATCCCGCTGCCCATGTCCCCGAGCGCCGACCAGCGCGCCATGCTGGCCGAGCTGCAGGACTCGCCGCGCGACGAGTTCGACCAGGACTTCACGGCCGCCATGATCAACGCGCACCAGCAGACGCTGGCGGCCACGAAGGTCGAGATCTCCCACGGGACCTCGCCGACGGTGGTGGCGCTGGCCAGGACGGCCGAGCCGGCGCTGGTGGCGCACCTGACCGCGTTGCGGCAGTCCGGAGGCGGCCCGCCCACGCAGACGCCCACAGAGTCGCCCACTGGGTCGCCCACTGGGTCGCCCACCGAATCGTCCATCGGCACGCCCACGGAGACGACCCCGGGACCGGAGACGCCTCACGGCGAGTAGAGCTCGATCTCGTTGAGCATGCTGCACGTCCGGCCGAGCTCCGGCTCGCAGTCGGAGGTCGGCTCGGTGACGATCTTGATGTGCCGGCCGGTGCGGTCGATCTCCTGGTACCGCATCGCGTAGTCCGTCCGGTCCGTGATCGTGACGACGGGTTCGCCCCAGGAGCGGCCGTCCTCGGAGACGTACACGCGGGCCCCGGCCGGATGGCCCGGGCGCAGGCTGAGGCCGATCCGGGTCAGCGCGTACGGGCGGTCCAGGTGCAGCACGTACCGGCCGCGGCCCCGGGCGACGGCGCTCGACCAGTAGCCGGTGCTGCCGTCGAAGGCCCCGCCGGGACGGCTCCTGGGCCGGCCGGACCAGCGCATGGTGGTCTCGACGCCCAACCGGCCGGTCCGGCGCATCGCGGCCAGGTCCAGCAGGCCGGGGCCGGGCGGATCGATCGTGAACAGCTGCCGCTTGATCGCGTACCAGCCGTGGTTCTCGAAGCGCCCGTGCGCCGGGCAGGCGGTCTCGTCCAGCAGGCCGTCGCGGCGCACGCCGGGCAGCTTGCAGTTGTCGAACACCTGGATCAGCCGGTGCGGGCCGAGGGCCGCGATCCCGGTGTAGCCGGACGAGCCGTGGACCGGCCAGATGCCGTCGCGGTTGTGGTAAGTCACCCGCGGCTCCAGCCACTCCGCGCCGAGCCCGTCGGGGGAGACGGCCAGCCAGTTGTCCGGGCGCCCGGCGCTGAGCACGAGGACGCCGTCCGGCATCAGCAGCAGCCGGGGCGCCACGCCGCGGACCACGCAGTCCTGGCCCGCGAAGCGCAGCTCGCCGACCGGCGACCAGGTGCGCCCGCCGTCGGTGGAGCGGCTCTGGTGCAGCGTGGAGAACCGGCCGCCGTCGCGGCGCAGCACCGCCAGCAGGCTGCCGTCCATCGTCTGCGCGATGCTCGCCTCGTTGTAGACCAGCCCGTCGGACGGCGGCGCGATCACGCCGCGCCGCTCGAAGGTCCGGCCGCCGTCCCGGCTGGCGTACAGCTCGGCCTGGTACGTCCCCGTGTCGCGGTACTGGGCGTACATCGTGATCAGGATCGTGCCGTCGGCGAGCTGCACCGGCAGCCCGTGCGTGGCCCCGCCGGGCAGCAGCTCGCCGGGCGTGGTCAGCGCCGCCTCCGAGCGCACCCAGCTCTCCCCGTCCTCCAGCGACGAGGTGGTGAGCACGCCCAGCGTGCCGGTGTGCGGGCCGGTGACCTGCAGGTAGTACTCGGTGGCGAAGTAGCGGCCGTCGAGCAGCTGGATGGGCGCCTCGCGGAGCGGCGTCAGGTTCGCCGGGCCGAACGCGAGCCCGCCGTCGTCGGAGACCGCGACCGAGTTGGTGAGCGTGACGATCTGGTCCACGTTCGTGGTGAAGGTGCTGATCACCTTCTGCCGGGGAGCCCCGCCGGGGCCCACGACGTCGAGGACCGAGACGTTCGGGAAGCCCGCGAAGTCGAGCCGTTCGGACTCCGTCGGCTCGCGGTCGACGGGCGGCGGATTGGGATGGATCCAGTCAGGTGAGGAAGCAGTATCGATCAGGTAAGCCTCGCCCGGGATGGACGGCTGGGAGTGATCCGGTAGCTGGCAGTAACCGGCCGCCGCCTGCGTCGCGTCGGGCGGCGCGGGCAGTCCCGCGGCCACCGACAAGGCCACGACCACGGATCTTGGCACCCACACCGGCTCGCTCCCCGCATCTCTCCCGAACTGACCGAACCGTTCGGACTCTAGATGATCCACGCTCCGTAACACCGGATTCACCTGCGGGAAGTCGCGGGTTCACGGCTGCCGCCGATCGGGCGGCGGGGGACCCATGCTGGTTTTGTTAAGTACCAGTTGACAGAAAACCCCTCTCTGACGACGATCGGGACGGCACTATTAAGTGTCAATTTACGTAGGTCGTGGGTCGGGAGGTGGCCCCAGATGAGCATCGAGCCGAGGGCGAGAGTGGCCCCAGAGCGAGTGCTGCCAGGCCCGGTGCCCCTGGCGCCGGAGACAGCCGCCCAGCAACGGGTGGTTCAGCGAATCTGCGCCAGAGTGGCGCCCGCCGGCGTGGACGTCGGCGTCGACGAAGTACCCCCGGGCGGCCTGCAGGTGTGGATCGACACCCCGGTGCCGGTCCCCGCGCAGGAGTCCTGGGTGCTCTACCACCGCATGGCGCGCGAGGTCGCGCTGGTCGGCTGGCACTGCGAGGCCGACGCCGACCGGCTGCTGGTCCTCGGCTGGAGCGCCGCCTGCCTGCACAACCGCGTACGCCTGCTCCAGAGCGGGCTGCGCCGGCTGACCGACTTCGAGTCGACCGCGCAGCGGGCCGTACAGCTCGAAGGGCGGCGCCCGGACGAGCCCGCCACGGAGATCGTCGCCGCCGTGAACGCCTCGGTCGAACGGCGGCTGCGCTGGCCCGAGCGGCTGGCCGAGCTCGACGGGTTCGAGCGCAGCTCGGGGCTGTCCCACCTGCAGCTGCTCCTCGCCCAGGTCATCGGATTGGAGGCGAAGGTCTCGGCCGCCTGCGCGGAGCACCTCGTCATGGCGCGGGTGCTGGCGCGGGCCGTCTGCGAGCAGTACGCCCGCCACTCAGACCTGTCGCGCGCCCAGCGCGACGTGCTGCTGGAGTCGCGCCGATGGGTGCACGCCAGCTCCATGATCCGAGGCTCGGCCGGCGCCCGGCCGAGCACCGGTGGCACCGCCGGCCGTCCCCACATGGGGCTGGCGGAGCGCCGCATCGCCGCGAGCGTCATCAACCACGGCGTGCCGCGGGCGACCCCCGCGGCCGTCACTCCGGTGGTCGACCACCTCGACCACAGGGAGGGCGCACGCTGACCCAGATCCGCTCAACGGCGAGCGGTCGCCCGGAAAAACCCCATCGAGTCCGGTAGGAGAGCTCCCGTCATGCGAACCCCCCCGCACCTGCCCGCCAGAACCATCCGCGACACCCGGGACACCGACATCCGGCCCCGCCGGCACCCCTACGGCCTGCACGAGGTCCCCGTGCAATCGGCGCCGCTCGGAACCCTCGACCTCCCCGACACGACCGCCGAGCCCGACGAGTACGTCGAGCAGCGGCTGCTCGGCATCAGGGAGATGTCCAACCAGGCCATCGGCTCCATCGACGACCTGCTCCAGCACACCGCGTGAGCCGAAAGAGGAGAGTCATGCAGGACCTAGAGCGACTGGAGCTGAAGTCGCACGACGTCGGGGGTCACCAACCGCGTTCCGTGGCGGGCATCGACGCTCCGCGCAGCCTCGACGAGGTACGCGCGCTCGTACGGCAGTCCATGAGGACCGGCCGCCGCCTCTACCCGATCAGCACCGGCAAGAACTGGGGCATGGGCTCGGCCGTGCCGGTCACCGACGACAACCTGGTCGTCGACCTGAGCGGCATGAACCGCATCCGCGGCCTCGACCTGGAAGCCGGCTTCGCGGTCATCGAACCCGGGGTGACCCAGGCACAGCTCGCCGAGGCGCTGCGCGACACCCCCTGGATGCTGAACGTCACCAACTCCTGCGCCGACACCTCCGTCGTCGGCAACGCCCTGGACCGCGGCGACGGCACCTTCCGCTCCCGGGTGCACGACGTGGCCGGGCTGGAGGCCGTGCTGGCCGACGGCAGCGTGGTCACCACCGGCGGGCTGGACCCGGCGGGGCGCTATCACGGCCGGGTCGCCGGGCCCGACCTGACGCCCGCCTTCGTCCAGCACAACCTGGGCATCGTCACCGCCATGGCCGTCGCCCTCGTTCCGCGCCCGCAGACCGTCGGCCTCGTCTACGGCCGTATGCCGCGCGCCCAGGTCGGCGTCGCGCTCGACGCGATGGCCGGATTCCTGCGCCGCGGCAACCCCGCCGACGGGATGTTGCGCGTGCGCGAGCTGGCGCTCGTTCCGAGTCACGGCGACTGGTTCCTGCCCAGGGGCGTCGACCCCGACCTGTTCACCGTCATGGGGCCGCTGCTCGGCAGCGACGCCGCCGTCGAACTGGCCGAGGAGCTGCTGCGCAAGGCGCTCATCGAGGTCGAGGGCGCCGAGTCGCTGCGCGTGGTCGACGCGGCCGAGGTGGGCCCCGACGACCCGCTCTACCCGAGGGCGCTCATGTCCCAGGGCATCCCCACCTGCCTGGGCGTGCGCAACGCCCTCCGCGTCACCTCCTGCGACCAGATCGACGAGGGCCAGACCGGCTTCCTGGCCTTGATGCCGCTGATGCCGACGCACGCCCGCAGGACCGAACACATCCTGGCCGCCCTCCAGACGGCCGTGGACGCGCACACCACCGCGCTCATGGTCGAGTGGAACCTCGTCAGCCGGCACATGGCCAACGGCGTCATCCAGATCTTCTTCGAACGCGGTGCGCCGGACGCCCCCTACCGCGCCCACCAGCTCCGCAACGACGGCAACTGCCTGCTGCGCAGCCACGGGTGCGCCATCTACCGCTCCGACATCGACCACGCCGCCGCCGACGTGTGGTCGGAGACCAGCACCGCCAGCCTGGGCATGCTGCACCGGCTCAAGACCGCCCTCGACCCGGACGGCCTGCTCTCGCCCGGCCGCTACGGCGCATAACCGAACGACCCACCTCCGCCGGTCGCACAACCGGAGTGTGCCGGTCGGCGGAGACCACTCATAGCTTGGAGGTGACCACGTGCGTTCGTCACCAGCGCGGGGGACGAGCACCATCGACCGTCGTCACGCCGTGATGCTGCGGCTGGTCGGTGCGGGTGTCATGTTGACGGTGATGGCCGACACCACGGCCACCACCCTGGCAGTCGGAGTCCTGCGGTACACACCCGCCGGGGCCGGCATGCCGCTGGGCGACCTGGTCTGGCTGACCAGCGCGGCGTTCATCCCGATCGCGGCGCTGCTGGCCACCGCGGGCCGCTGGGCGGACCTGTTCGGCCGCCGACGGGTCCTGGCCGTCGGGCTCGTGGTGTTCGTCCTGGGCGGTGTCGCCACCGTCCTGGTGGACTCCTGGTCGTACGTCCTGGCGGCACGGGCCGTCCAGGGCGCCGGTGCCGCGGCGATGATCCCGGCCAGCCTCGGGCTGCTGCTCGGAGAGCTGCCGGAGTCGCAACGGCGCGGCGCGATCGCTCTCTGGAGCTCCGCCTCCGGGCTGGGCTGCCTGCTCATGCAGGCGGGCGGCGGCTGGCTGGTCGTCTCCGTCGGCTGGCGGGCCCTGTTCGTCCCCGACGTCGTCATCGGCGTCGCGCTCCTGATCGCCTGCGCCGCGCTTCCGCCGGGTAAGCGCGCCGGCGCCAGGGGCCTGCCGGACGTCCTCGGCGCGTGGCTGCTCGCCGCGGGCATCGCGGTCATCGTGCTGGCCATCTCCAAGGCGATGGCCTGGGGCATGGACGTGGTGTGGCTGGCGCTGGCCGCGCTGGCCCTGCTGGGCGGCGCGTTCGCGCAGGCCAAGCACCACCGCCTGCCCGCGATCGACCTGGCCCTGTGGCGGCGTCCCAGATTCGTCTGGGGCTGGCTCGCGACCTGGGGCTTCGGCGCCCTGTCGTACGGGCTGCTGACCGTGCAGCCGCTGTACCTGCTCCACCTGGGCTACCCCATGCTCGAGGTGGCCATGTGGCTGACACCCACGTCGGTGGCGGTCGTCGTGACGAGCTTCCTGGCCGGGCGGATCGTCAAGCGGGTCGGCGCGTACGGGCTGATCTACGCGGGCTCGCTGCTGTGCGGCGGCGCCTGCGTGCTCGTGCTGACACAGGCCGGGCCCACCGTGTGGGGCCTGATCGCCAGCGTCGTGGTCGGCATCGGCGTCGGCGCGCTCGCGCCGGGCACCTCCGTCGCCACCACCCTGGCCGCCCGCCCCCACCAGTACGCCTCCGCCGTCGGCGCGGCCACCATGGCGCGCATGGTCGGCGGGGCCGTCGGCGTCGCCGTCGTGTCGGTCGTCATCGACCACCCGTTCATGACCGGCCCCTTCGCGGGGCTGGCCGGCGCGCTCGCGCTGTGCGTGGCCATCTCCGTGCTGATCGGCGCGCTGGCCCTCACCAAGATCACCCGGCTGCGGACCGACCCGGGCGACGTCATGATCAAAGTGCCGCGCCGGATGCTGCTGGAACTGCGCATGACTCTCGCCACCGTGGCGGCGGAGGCCGACGCGTTGCTGCCTGCCGAGACCCGCACACCCCCCACGGACCACATCCCGCGGCCGCGGGCGGCCGAGCCAGGCCCGCTCGCCGGTTCCCGCGGGAACCCGAACTAGTTCAACCATTCGAAAGGGCTCTCGTCATGGCAACCACATCGTGCGACGTAGCGATCGTCGGCGCCGGGCTCGGCGGCTGCTTCCTCGCCTTGCTGCTGCGTCGCCGCGGACAGCGCGTCGTCGTCATCGAACAGGGACCATCGGTCCCCAGCGCGGGCGCGGACTTCCTCAAGCCCCCCGGGCTCCGGGTGTTGGCCCGGCACGGGCTGGCCGACTTGGTCGGACGCCATGGCCTCAGGCGCGACACCATCCGCTACTACCACGACGGCGAACCCATCCAGGAGTGCCGCTTCCCGGAGGGAGGCTTCCTCGTCCGCCCCTACCGGGAGCTGGTCGAGCTCATCTACACGAGCTGCGTCATGGAGGGCGTCGAGTTCTGGTTCGACGCCAGCATCGACGACATCGCGATCGGCGACGGCCGCGTGGAGGAGCTGACGCTCTCGAACGGGCGCAGGCTGCGGGCCGGCGTCGTGATCGGCGCCGACGGCACCAGGTCGGCCGTACGGCAGGCGCTCGACATCGAGCAGCGCACGCTGCCGTACGAGCGGCTGCTGATGCGGGTGGCCACCGTCCCGCTGACCGCCAGCGTCGCCCAGCTCAACCGGCTGTACTTCAGCTCGGAAGGCTGGTTCGCCTACCTCTATCCGGTCAACAGGGACCAGGCCAGGGTGTTCGTCGGCCTGCCCCCCGAGGACGACAAGGAGATCTTCCAGGACGGCATCCCCGCGCTGCTCGACGCGCTGAAGAAGTTCGTCACCGACAGCTCGGACGCCTTCAACGTCCTCCAGCCCGCGACCTGGCAGCGGATCAAGGTCTCCTCGATGCGGGTGGCGGAGTACCACAAGGGCAACGCGGCGCTGCTGGGCTCGGCCGCGTTCGCCTGCCACCCCATGACCGGGATGGGCATGAGCTACACGCTGCACGACGCCGAACTTCTGGCCGACGTCATCTGCGCGGCCGGCGGCGACGCGGACCTGCTCGACCGGCTGCTGTCCGCCCGCTACGAGCCCCGCAGGGACGCCCACAGGCAGCTGATCGACTACGGGGACGCCCTGGCCGCGACCTTCCACGACCGGGTCGCCTACCTCGCGGCCTTCCGCCCGGACCTGCACATCTACGGCGACGCCGCGGCCCTGCAGCCGATCTGAGCCGGTGTCCCCGCCGCCCGCCATTCCCGACCAGAGGTGAGGTCGTCCAGTGCCACGCTGAGTGCGATGGACCGGCCCTGTCCCCAGGCGGCGGGGGCGCCCACCGGGCGCCCCCATGGTAGGGCAGGCACTACCAAGAGAACGGGTGACAGCGGGGGTCCGCCGGACCCCCGTCTCTCGCGATGCTGATGAGTGATCACATACGACTCGTCAGCATCGGAGAGAAACGTGGGGACTGTGGGGACCGCCGCCGTTCGGCGCGGCAGCGACTTCGCGAGACTGTCACGCCGCATCGCCGAGGCGGGGCTGCTGGACAAGCGGCCAGGCTATTACGCGGCCAGGATCGGCATGGTGTCCGGGCTTTTCGCGGGGAGCTGGGCGCTGTTCGCCATGGTCGGGGACTCCTGGTGGCAGATCCCGGTCGCGGTGCTGCTGGCCGTGGCCTTCGCGCAGGTGACGCTCCTGGCCCACGACCTGGCGCACGGGCAGATCTCCCGGTCGCGGCGCGTCAGCAGGATCGCCGGGCTGCTGGTGGGCAACCTGGCCGTCGGGCTCAGCTACGGCTGGTGGATGGACAAGCACACGCGCCACCACGCCAACCCCAACCATGAGGAGCACGACCCCGACGTCGCGCCCGACAGCCTGATCTGGTCGCGGAAGCAGGCCGAGGAGGCGCGCGGGATACCCCGGTTCATCGGGCGCTGGCAGGCGTTCCTGTTCTTCCCGCTGCTCACCCTCGAAGGCGTGAACCTGAAGGTGTCGAGCTTCCGCGCGTTGCGCCGCCCCTCGCTCAAGAGCAGGGGGCTCGAAGGGCTGCTGCTGAGCGCGCACGTGCTCGCCTACCTGGGGGCGGTCTTCCTGGTGCTGCCCTTCGGCACGGCGCTGGTGTTCGTGATCGTGCACCAGGCCTGCTATGGCGTCTACCTCGGCTGCACGTTCGCGCCCAACCACAAGGGCATGCCGGTCCTGACCGCCGAGGACGAGCTGGACTTCCTCCGCCGCCAGGTCCTGACCTCCCGGAACGTACGCGGCGGACGCCTGGTCAACACCGCGCTCGGCGGCCTGAACTACCAGATCGAGCACCACCTGTTCCCCAGCATGCCGACCGCGAACCTGCGTAAGGCGCAGCCCATCGTCCGCGAGTACTGCGAGCGGCTCGGCGTCGACTACCTCGAATGCGGCCTGTTCGCGTCGTGGGGCCAGGCCCTGCGGCACCTGCATGAGGTCGGACGCCCGCTACGCGAGGGAGCGGCGGGAGCGTAGCGACCAGAGCGGGGGAAGGCGGCGGCATCGAGGGCGACCGGGCCCGCCTTCGCGGAGCAGAGGCCATGAGCAGGTATTGGTAGGGTTTAGTCGCAAATAGGCGGATCTGAGCGGGTGGGGATAGGTGGAGGTCGAACAGACAGCGCTGCCGGGAATCGGGCTACGACACGACTTCACCACCCGCAAAGGACAGCGGGTCGGCGTCGTGTCCCATCGCACCGGTCGCCGGGACCTGGTGATCTACGACGCGGACGATCCTGACGCCGTCTGCCACGTGGTCAAGCTCAACGACGAGGAGGCCGACGCCCTGGCCGAGCTCCTCGGCGCCCCCCGCATCGTGCAGCGGCTCAACCAGCTGCACGAGCAGGTCGAGGGCCTGGTCAGCGTGCAGCTGCCCGTCCCGGACGGCTCCCCCTACGCCGGGCGTCCCATGGGTGACGCCCGGGTGCGGACCCGTACCAGCGCCTCCATCGTGGCCGTCGTGCGCAGCGGGCGGGTCTTCGCCAGCCCCGGCCCCGACTTCGTGTTCGCCGCGGGCGACGTCGTGGTCGTCGTGGGCAGCGAGGACACCACCGCCGAGGTGGCCGGCATCCTGGCGGACGGGTAGGGCCGCGGGTGCACCACACCGCGGTCCTCTTTCTCGAGTTCGGTGCCATTGTCCTCGCCCTGGGAATCCTGGGCGCCCTCGCGCTGCGCGTGGGCATCTCGCCCATCCCGCTCTACCTGATCGCCGGCCTGGCGTTCGGGACCGGCGGGGTGCTGCCGCTGGCGACCAGCGACGACTTCGTCTCCGTCGGCGCGGAGCTGGGCGTCGTCCTGCTGCTGCTGACGCTCGGCCTGGAGTACAACGCCGACGAGCTGGTCACCAGCCTGACCGGCAACATCCGCGCGGGCATCGTCGACCTGGTGTTGAACGCCGCCCCCGGCGCGATCTGCGCATTACTGCTGGGCTGGGGCCCGGTCGCGGCCGTGGCCATGGCGGGCGTCACGTACGCCACCTCCTCCGGCATCACCGCCAAGGTGCTGTCCGATCTGGGGTGGATCGGTAACCGGGAGACGCCGACGGTGCTGTCGCTGCTGGTCTTCGAAGACCTGACGATGGCCGTCTACCTGCCGATCCTGACGACCATCCTGGCCGGGCTGAGCCTGGCCAGCGGGGCGGTCGCGGTGGGCGTCGCGCTGCTGACCGTGAGCGCGGTGCTGGTGGTGGCGCTCAAGTTCGGGCGCTTCATCGAGGCGTTCGTGGCCAGCCCCAACAACGAGGTGCTGCTGCTCAAGGTGGTCGGGCTCGCCCTGCTCGTGGCCGGGCTCGCCCAGCAGCTGAACGTGTCGGCGGCGGTCGGCGCGTTCCTGGTCGGCATCGCGCTGTCCGGCGAGCTCGCCGAGGACGCGCAGGCGCTGCTGGCGCCGCTGCGCGACCTGTTCGCTGCGGTGTTCTTCGTCTTCTTCGGCCTCCAGACCGACCCGGCGAAGATCCTGCCCGTGGCGGGGCTGGCCGCGCTGCTCGCGGTGGTCAGCATGATCACCAAGCTGCTGACCGGCGCGTACGCGGCCAGGCGGGCGGGCATCGGCAAGGCGGGCCAGGCGCGGGCGGGCATCGCGCTCATCCCGCGCGGCGAGTTCAACATCGTCATCGCGGGCCTGGCGGTGGGCGCGGGAGCCCACCCCGACCTGGGCGCGCTTGCGGCGGCGTACGTCCTCATCCTGGCGGCCTTCGGGCCCCTGGCGGCCAAGCTCGTGCAACCTCTCATCACCTCCATCGCCAAGCGGTCCTGATCCGCTAGTTTGTTCGCATGACCCAGCCCACCGAGAAGACGATCTGGTCCACCGACTGGGACAGCCTGGAGATCTCCGGCGAGAGCCATCGCCGGGTGCTGTTCCAGGACGTGGACATGACCGAGCTGGTCGACCACGGCTCCTCCTTCGAGGAGTGCCACTTCAGCAACGTGCGCTTCAACGTGTCGGTCCACGACGGCGCCCGCTTCGTCAACTGCTCGTTCACGCGGTGCTCGTTCTTCGACGCGACGTTCGACGGGTGCAAGCTGACCGGCAGCGTGTTCGACGGGTGCACGTACGGGCTGCTCAAGGTCGAGGGCGGCGACTGGTCCTACGTCGGCCTCGCCGGCGCCGACCTGCGGGGCAGCGTCTTCCGCGGCACCCGGCTGCGGGAGGCCGACCTGTCGGGCGTCCGGCTGGAGGGCGCCGAGCTGCGGCGGGCCGACCTGTCGGGCGCGTCGCTGCGCGGCGCCGACCTGACGCGGTGCGACCTGCGCGGCAGCGACCTGAGCACGCTCGACCCCCTCACCGTCACGCTCAAGAACGCGATCATCGACCCGTTCCAGGCGACGGTCGTGGCCGGCGCGCTGGGGCTCGACGTACGCGAGTAGGCGGCCACCGAGATCGGCTGCGGATACCGGGCGGGCACCGCAGTATGGCCGTGTGAAAATCACCGATCTCCTCCCGGCCGAGCGGGCCGTGGCCGAAGCCGTGCCCCGCGGCAGGGAAGTCGACCTGCGCTCGGGCGACCTCGACCCGGCCGTTCGCGCGCAGGCCCTGGCCGAGCTGCTCCTCGGCGAGCACGACGGGCCCAAGCCCGCGCTGCGCCTCATCGGCGCCCGGATCACCGGCCTGCTCCACCTGGCCTTCGCCGAGATCGGCTTCCCGATCACCCTTGAGCAGTGCGCGTTCGACGAGGCGCCCGACCTGTACCAGGCGCGCACCCGCTTCCTCAGCCTGAGCGGCTCCACGCTGCCCGGCCTGATCGCCTCGAACATCCAGGTGGACGGCAACCTGCGCCTGGCCGGCTGCCACGTCACCGGCGAGCTGCGCCTGTCCGGCGCCCGTGTCAGCGGCAACCTCAACCTCAACCGCGCCCACCTGGACAACCCGGGCGGGGTCGTCGTCAACGGCGAGCACCTCGACATCGGTGCGCACCGCCGCGCCCGTCCGGGGCACGGTGGAGCTGCGCCACGCGCGCATCGGCGTCCTGCGCGACGACCCCGGCGTCTGGCCGGACGCGATGCGCATGGACGGGCTCGCGTACGAGGTGCTCGACCCCATGCTGCCCGCCGCCGGGCGGCTCGGCTGGCTGCGCAGGGATCCCGAGGGCTACCTGCCGAACGCCTACGAGCAGCTCGCCGCGATGTACCGGCGGCTGGGCAGCGACGCCGACGCCCGCGACACGCTCCTGGCCGGCCAGCGGCGGCGGCGCGCCACCCTCCCGTGGTACGCGGGACTCTGGGGTCACCTCCAGGACGTCACCGTCGGGTACGGCTTCCGCCCCTTACGCGCGGCCGCCTGGCTGCTGGCGCTCCTGGCCGTGGGCACGATCGTGTTCGGCCTGGCCGAGCCGCCGCCTCGCCGCCGGCTGGGTGCTGGCCACCACGATCGCCGCGGGCCTGACCAGGTCGCTGCGCCGCGCGTAGCAGCGGTCAGCCGCTGACGGCACGCAGGGCGCCCGGAAGGCGGCCGGTCAGGCGGTCGAGCGCGGCCGAGGTGGCGGCGTCGGCCGGCAGGTAGACCACCACCCGCTGGTCGTCGTAGGAGAGCTCGAGCTGCTCGCGCTTGAGCCGCAGCTCCCCGGCCAGCGGATGTGCCAGCCGCTCCACCGGGGCCGGCAGCGGCGGGGCGGGCCGGGCCGGCCGCCCGCTGAAGGCCTCACCCGCCGCGAACGACAGCTCCGCGACCAGCTCCTGCGCGAACGGGTCGGCCTTGGTCGCCGCCAGCTTGAGCGCGGCCGCGTGCTCGTCGGCCACGCGGTCCCAGTCGGGGTAGGCGGCCCTGGCCCGCGCGTCGGCGAAGACGTACCTGACCATGTTGGGCGGATCGCCGTCGAGCAGCCCGACCGGGCCGTACAGCCGCTCGAACCCCGTGGTGTGGGCGAGCACCTCGCCCACCCGGTTGAGCAGCACGGCGGGCGCGGGCTCCAGCCGGTCGAGCACCGCCCGCACCGTCGGGCGCACCGTGCGGGCCGGGGCCTCGGCCGCGGCCGGGCACAGCCGCACGTCGCCGCTGGCCACCTTGGCCAGCTGACGCACGTGGACACGCTCCTCGTGGGTCAGCCGCAGCGCGTCGGCCAGCGTGATGAGCACCTGCGTGGACGGGTTGCGGTCGCGGCCCTGCTCCAGCCTGGTCAGGTATTCGACGCTCACCCCCGCCAGGGTGGCCAGCTCGGACCTGCGCAGCCCCGGCGTGCGCCGCCGCGGGCCGCCGGGCAGCCCGACGTCCTCGGGCCTGACGGCCTCCCTGCGGGAGCGCAGGAACGCCCCCAGTTCGTTGTCATCCACGGGCCACGAGTGTAGGCCCGGCGACCGGCCCGTAGCGTGGCCCCGTGAGGGCCAGTCTCAGCGCGGTCTCCCTAGCCCGCCCGGTGTCCACGAGCCTGGGACGCATGGAGAACATGACATTGGCAGTGATCACCGGCAGCGTTCGCGAAGGGCGGTTCGGCCCCAGGATCACGGAGTGGCTCACGGAGCGGGCGCGCACGCACGGGCTGTTCGACCTCGACGTGATCGACCTGGCGCAGACGCCGCTGCCCGCGGTGATGCCCGCCACCCCCGAGGAGCTGGCCGACGTGGAGTCCCGCCCGGAGGACCTCAGGCGGCTGGCCGCGCGGCTGGCGGCGGCGGACGCGTTCGCGGTGGTGACGCCGGAGTACAACCACAGTTTCCCGGCCTCGCTCAAGAGCGCCATCGACTGGCACTTCACGGCGTGGATGGCCAAGCCGGTCGCGCTCGTCTCCTACGGCGGGTACGGCGGCGGGGTGCGGGCGGCCGAGCACCTGCGGCCGGTCTTCGCCGAGGTGCACGCCGTGACGATCCGCAACACGATCAGCTTCGACCAGCACTGGAGCCGGTTCGGCCCCGACGGCGAGCTGCTGGACCCGGAGGGGCCCGACGTCGCCGCCAAGGCGCTGCTCGACCAGCTCGGCTGGTGGAGCGGGGTGCTGCGGGACGCCCGCCGGACCACCCCCTACGTGGCCTGAGGCCCTAGCACAGGGCCATCGCCGTCTGCCACACGCCGGGCAGCGCCGCCAGGACCAGGTCTCCCTTGCGGCGCCGGTCCCGGCGGGTCTCCGCCCCCAGGTCGGCCAGCAGCTCGCGGAAGCCGTCCTCGTATCCGTGCTCGCCCGCCTGCTCACCCGCCTGCTCACCCGCCAGGGCCCGCTTGGCCAGGCAGCGCGCGTAGGTGGCCACCAGCCAGAAGACCGCCTCCCGGTGCAGGCCGCGCCCGATGAGCTCGCGGGTGCCGTCGATGGCGATGGGCCGCGCGGCCGGGGTGATGTCCGAGTCGAACGGGTAGGAGGGGACGCGGACGGCCGCCGCGGCGTCGAACACCTTCTCCAGCACGGCCAGGTGCCGCTCGACCCGGGCCGCGCTCAGGTGCGCGGCGCCCAGGAGTTCGAGCAGGCTCTCGTGGAAGTCCAGCCGCCCGTGCTCGGCGAGCAGCTCGCCCACGTCCACGTAGCGGCGCCGGATCGTGGGGTTGCGCAGCGCCGCCACCAGCAGCACGTGGGCGGTCACCCCGGTGCCGAACAGCCACGAGTTGACCTGGTCGGGCAGGGGCGCCCGCTCGTCGATGCCGTTGATGAACCCGCGCACCCGGTCCATCGCGTTGGTGCACCGGGCCAGGATCCACGGCCGCTCGGCGAAGTCGCGCGAGACCACCCGCTGGATCTCGGTCAGCCGCCCGGACGGGTCGGCCAGCACGCAGGGGAGGTGGAAGCTGCCGGCCAGGTGGTAGTCGCTCAGCACCTCGTGGGTGGAGCCCAGCTCGGAGACGGAGGAGACCTCCAGCACGACCCCGCGGTAGGCGAACTTGCCCAGGCGGACGGGCTGGTCCGCGACCACGATGACGTCCACGTCCGAGGTCGCGGCCAGCTCGGCGGCCGGGTCGGCCCACAGGGCCGACCCGGTCAGGAAGGCCCCGTCGAAGCCCGGCAGCGCGGCGCCTTCCTCCAGCACCCACTGCCGAGCGATCTGTCTGGCTTCCTCAATCCGCATCCACTTCCTCCCGATCTGGGCCGCGGCGCGCGGTCCGGATCAGAACGAACGCGCCCAGCACGACAAGCACCACCAGCCCGCCCCAGATCCAGCCGGGAACCCCCGCGGAGGCCGCGGACCGCTCGCCGGCCGCCGCGGCGGACCCTACCGCCTGGGGCGGCGTGCTCGCCGTCGGCCCCCCGCCGATGGACGGGGGCGAAGCCGATGAAGAAGGTGATCCTTTCACGCTGAAGGGGATTTCGCCCTCAATGGGATGCCCGTCGGACGAAACCACCCGCCAGGCGATGACGTACGGGCCCGGGGGGAGCGGCTGCGGGACGTCGGTGAGCACCTTCGGCCCCTCGAGCACCGGCTTGCCGAGCGGGACCTCCTTGCCCGCCGCGTCGTGCAGCACGACGAACGGGAACTTCACGCTCGCGCTGTATTCGAGCTCGATCTCGTCGACCGAGCCGACCTGGGAGTTCTTGGCAGGCGAGCTGCTCTTGAGCGCGTCGTGCGCGAACGCCGGCGACGCGGGGAATATCAGGACGAGGGCGCACGCGAGTGCCGCCCCGATGATGTTTCGTGGCAGGAACGCCATGATGGGTCTCCAGAACGATCTCCCGGACGCGCGCGTGGCGCCGTCCGGACGCAGGCAAGGGTACGCGCCCCGCCGGGCGCGCCAAGGAACTCGTGCGTCAGCCGAAGTGCCTCGGCCCCCGGGGTGGGCCTCGCCTGAGGATCGCGCCGGAAACGGTCCTTCCCGCGTACGCGGTCAGATACGGGGTGACCGGCCGCCACGAGGGCCGCACGGCCCCGGCCGGGACGGCGGCGGCGGGCAGCGGGACGATCATCCGCGGCGCGCCGTACAGGCGGATCATGAGCCACAGCGCGCGCTCGCCCCGGTGCAGCCACCAGGCCGTCAGCCCCGCCATCGTCAGATGGACCAGCGCCATGCCGGGCGCGGGATGCCCGTGCGCCGGACCGGCCTCGGCCACGGGGGTGAGCCGCTCGAAGAGCTGGTGCAGCAGCATCTGGGTGCCCACGGTCGCCACCAGCACCGCCACGGGGCCGCGTTCGCGCCCGTCGATCAGGTACGCCAGCCCGAGCGCGGCCAGCACCCCGGCCAGGTAGACCTCGAACGGCACCAGGCCGCCGCCCGCCAGCGCGTGCCCGCCCGCCGACACCGCGCCGCAGACCGTCGCGAACACGACGGCCCGCACAAGACGCAGCACTGACGACGCGCAGGACACAGCCGATATTCTCCTGGAAGGTCGGGAGAAAGTCTCAGATTTCTACGGGGAATTACCCTTTTGGCCGGCCCGGACGGCCCCGCAATCGGCGTCGTAGCAGGTCATCCGGCCCATATCCGGCTCTCCGGACACAGGCTCGGCGACGCCGGAACGCCGCGATGTGCGTTTGTGAAAGGGACGACCCGCTATTGACACTTTTTCACCGGCGCTTTCCCAGCATGGGATATTCGCCTGCGGCGTGGCGTTGAAGAGCACCTCGCCGCAACTGTAACCATCGTACCGATCTTGTCGGCCGCTCGACGGGCGGCACAGGCCGGACCCTGGCCTGACGCATCCCGAAAGGTACGGTACATGTCCACTCCCAATTCACGGACAATTGCCCCAGTCAATTCCGCTTGGCCCAAGGCGCGTCACGCGATGAGATGGGCAGTGAGCGGCTCTCTTTCGATGGTCATGGTCGCCGCCCTGGTGCCGGCGGCGAGAGCGGACGACGACGACACCGACCGCACCGACCGCACCGTCGAGGCCGCTGACACCAACACCGACACCGCCGACACCGGCACCGCTGACACCACCGGCACCGCCGACACCACCGACCGCCGCCGCCGTCACCGTAACCGTCACTTCCCCCTCATCCACGGCGACAGATGCAGCCCGCACCTCTTCTTCAAGGTGCACTCGCTCTCTCCGCGGAACTTCTTCCTGCCCCGCACCAACTTCGTCGACGGCCCCGGCGGCACGGTCACGGCGTCGGTCACCCGGGAGCACGAGGTCCGCGCGTTCCTGGAGACCGAGAACGAGAGGCGGAAAGCCGTCTCCACGAATGAACCGCTCACCCTCGTGGAACCGATCACCACCCGCGAAGTGGTGCACGAGATGCGCAGGATGGGGCTTCCGCACCTCGAAGAGCGTCACATGGTCTTCACCGGCCACGAATACAGCCGGGAGATCACCAAGGGGATGTACGGCCATCTGTGGTACCGCGTCTTCGGTTACCGCATCGGCTGGTCGGCCTGGCAGGTGATGGGCACGTGCCGCGACGTCAGGGTCGCCCGCGGATTCGCCAACATCCCCGCCAGGGTCGAGGGCTGGCGCTACTGGGAGACCAAGTATCCGACCTTCAAGCACCGCCGCCTGCCCTGGAAGCCGTGAGCGTACGGCGCCGTTGGCCACGGGCGCGCGGGCCGTGGGACACTGCTCGTGGCGCCGGGCCGGCGTGCGCCCCGCGCGGGCGCGGAAACCGCGGACAGAGGCAGCGGCAGACATGGCGACTCCCCCTTCGATCCGGGTGGTTCTCGTGGAGGATCACGCCATGGTCGCCGAGGCCATCGGGCTGGCGCTGGCGCGGGTGCCCGACATCGAGGTGGTGGCCCAGACCGGCAGCGTCGCCGGGGCGGTGGCCGAGACCGGCAGGTGCCAGCCGGACGTTGTCGTGCTCGACCGGCGCCTGCCCGACGGCGACGGGATCGCGGCCATCGGGCGGCTGGTGGCGGCGGCGCCCAAGGCGCGGGTGCTGGTGCTGACCGGCGAGGCGACCGTCTCCGTGGCGGCCCGCGCGGTGGCGGCCGGGGGCGCCGGGCTGGTGGTGAAGTCGTCCCGGCTGGGGGAGCTGGAATCGGCGGTGCGCGAGGTGGCGGCCGGCGGGGTGGTGTTCGCGCCCGGGCTGCTGCCCGGGGTGCTCGACCGGCTGACCGGGCGCGCGGGGCTCCTGGGGTCCGCGCTGACGGCTCGCGAGCGGGAGACGCTGCTGCTCCTGGCCGACGGCATGGGCGCGCGCGAGATCGGCGAACGGCTCGGCGTGGCCCGCAACACGGCGCGCAACCACGTGCAGCACGTGCTGGAGAAGCTGGGCGCCAGGACCAAGCTGGAGGCGGTCGCGCTGGCCCGCAGGGAAGGGCTGCTCGATTGACGCAGGTGCACCATCTCGCGTCCCACAGGTGTACCAGGCGGCCTGGCGCGGATGCGTCTCGTGATCGGATAATGGCTACCCGAAAGTAGAGGGGTGGTCAGCGAGAAGGCCGGTCAGTACCAGGTGGACACGCCCCTGCCGAAGGAGATGGACAGCATCACGGCGGCGCGCCGGATCGTCCGTCGAGCCCTGGCGGAGTGCGGCTACCAGGGCTACCACGAGGACGTCCTCCTCGTGGTGTCCGAGCTGGTGACCAACGCGCTCGTGCACGGCGACGGCCCGCCGTCCCTGAGGATGCGGGGCAGCGCGGCGCAGGTGCGGGTCGAGGTGGGCGACGCCGGGGAGCGGCTGCCCGAGCCCCGCGAACCCGGCCCGTCCAACGGCTGGGGCCTGCACGTCGTCCGGCTCCTGTCCACCGGCTGGGGGACCACGCCCGTCGACGGGGAGAAGGGCGGAAAGGTGGTGTGGTGCGAGCTGGCGCCCCGCCTCGCCCCGCTCCAGGCCCGCGCTTACGACTCCTGAACCTGCCGGGAGGGTTTGGGTCATAGGGCCACGTCGTGAAAAGCTGCGGTATGGCCGTGGATAATCCTCCACAAGCGGATATGGAGTTGCTCGTCCAGAGCATCCGCGATTACGCCATCTTCATGCTCGATCCCCGCGGCAGGATCGTGAGCTGGAACGCCGGGGCCGAGCGCATCAAGGGCTACACGGCCGAGGAGATCATCGGCACCCACTTCTCCGTCTTCTACCCGCCCGAGGACGTCGCGGCCGGCAAGCCGTTCGCGGGGCTGGAGGCGGCCGCCACCGACGGCCGCTGGGAGGAGGAGGGGTGGCGGGTCCGCAAGGACGGCACCAGGTTCTGGGCCAGCGTGGTCGTCACCGCCCTGCGCGACGGGCGCGGCGAGCTGCGCGGGTTCGGCAAGGTGACGCGCGACCTGACCGAGCGGCGCAGCATGGCCAGGGCGCTGGACGAGCGCGGCCTGCTGCTCGGCCACCTGGTCCAGGCCCAGGAGCGGGAGCGCCGCCGCATCGCCTCCGACGTGCACGACGACACCATCCAGTCCATGGTCGCCGTCGGGATGCGGCTGCGGGCGATGGAGGAGGGCCTGCCCGAGGAGCACGCGGCCGGCGTGCGCGCGCTCGGCGACGCCGTCGAGGCCGCCGTGGGGCGCCTGCGCGACCTGGCCTTCCGGTTACGCCTGCCCGGCGAGGGGCTGGCGGAGGGGCTCGCCTCGTACCTGGAGCGGGAGATGGCGGGGGTGGCGTACGAGCTGGTGAACCGCCTGGACGGCGAGCCGCCCGCCGAGGCCGCGATCACCGTCTTCCGCATCTGCCAGGAGGCCCTCACGAACGTCCGCAAGCACGCCGGGGCCGCCGCCGTCGCCGTGGAGCTGGCCTCGCTCGACAAGGGCGTCCACGTCCGCGTGCGCGACGACGGGGTCGGGATCACCCGCCGGGACGGCCAGGACGGCCACTTCGGGCTGATCGAGATGCGCGAGCGGGCCGAGACGGCCGGCGGCTGGTGGAGCATCCGCGGCGCGCCCGGCGCGGGCACGACGGTGGACTTCTGGGTGCCGGCCGTCGCGCGCCGCCCGTCATGATCCCGGCGCGATCAGCGCGAGGGTCTGGCGGGCGATCTCCCATTCCTCGTCCGTCGGGATGACGAGCACGGCCACCTCGGCGCCCGGCGGCGAGACCGCCCGCTCCCGCGCCGACCCGGCCTGGTTGAGCACGGGGTCCACGGTGACGCCGAGCCGGTCGAGCCCGGCCAGGGACTCGGCGCGGGTGGCCGCGTCGTGCTCCCCGACCCCGCCGGTGAACACGATCGCGTCCAGCCGCCCGAGCAGCGCGTAGTAGGCGCCGACGTACTTGCGGATGCGCCGCGTGTAGACCGCCAGGGCCAGCCGGGCCTCGGCGTCGTCGCGGGCGCGCACCTCGCGCATGTCGCCCGTCCCGGCCAGCGCCAGCAGGCCGCCGTGGCGGTCGAGCCCGCTCTCCACCTGCCGCGCGTCCATCCCGTTCACGCGTGCCAGGTAGCCGGCGAGCGCGGGGTCGACGTCGCCCGAGCGGGTGCCCATGACCAGTCCCTCCAGGGGCGTCAGGCCCATGGAGGTGTCGACGCTGCGCCCGCCGGAGATCGCGGTCGCGCTGGCCCCGTTGCCCAGGTGCAGCACGATGAGGTCGAGGGTGGCCGGATCGCGGCCGAGGAAGGCGGCGGCGCGGCGGGAGACGTACGCGCAGGAGGTGCCGTGGAAGCCGAAGCGCCGCACGCCGAGCCGCTCGCGCCAGTCGCGCGGGACCGCGTACGTGTACGCCTCGGGCGGCAGCGCCAGCTGGAACGCGGTGTCGAACACCGCCACCTGCGGCACCCCGGGGAAGGCGCCGCGCGCCACCCGGATCCCGGCGAGGTTGACCGGATTGTGCAGGGGCGCGAGCGGCGCCAGCTCCTCGATCGCCCCGATCACGCCGTCGTCGACGAGCACCGCCTCGGTGAACCGGGTCCCGCCGTGCACGACGCGGTGCCCGACCGCGACCGGGTCCAGCTCCGGCCCCGCCGCCTCGAACGCCTTCATGACCGCGGCCAGCCCCGCTTCGTGCCCGGGGAACGGCTCCTCCGACACGTAAGGAGGCCGGTCCCCGGCGTGGTGCGTCAGCCGCCCGCGCTCCTCGCCGATGCGCTCCACCAGCCCCCTGGCCGGGCGCTCGCGGGTGCGGACGTCGACGAGCTCGTACTTGATGGACGACGAGCCCGTGTTCAGTACGAGGATGCGCCCGGCCACGTCCACGACCTGATCTCGGGGGTGTCCTCGCCGGTCTCGCGCGTGTGGGCGCGGGCCCGCAGCCGCTCGTCGCTCATGCGCTGGCGCAGGTGCGCCGCCGTGGTGCCGAGCCCGGGCACCCGGTCGATGACGTCCATGACCAGGTGGAAGCGGTCGATGTCGTTCATCATGGCCATGTCGAACGGCGTCGTCGTGGTGCCCTCCTCCTTGTAGCCGCGCACGTGGATGTTGGCGTGGCCGTGGCGGCGGTAGGTGAGCTGGTGGATCAGCGACGGGTAGCCGTGGAAGTCGAACACGACCGGCCTGTCCGCGGTGAAGAGGGCGTCGAACTCGGCGTCCGACATGCCGTGCGGGTGCTCCGTGGGCGGCTGGAGGCGCATGAGGTCGACCACGTTGACGACCCGTACCTTCAGCTCGGGCAGGTGCTCGCGCAGGATCGCGGCGGCGGCGAGCGTCTCCTGGGTGGGCACGTCGCCCGCGCAGGCCAGCACCACGTCCGGCTCGGCGCCCTCGTCGGTGGAGGCCCACGGCAGGATGCCCAGGCCGCGCGTGTTGTGCGCGACGGCCTCCTCCATCGTGAACAGGTCCAGCACCGGCTGCTTGCCCGCCACGATCACGTTGACGTAGTCGCGCGAGCGCAGGCAGTGGTCGGCGACCGACAGCAGCGTGTTGGCGTCCGGCGGCAGGTAGACCCGCACCACGGACGCCTTCTTGTTGATCACCACGTCGAGGAAGCCGGGGTCCTGGTGGCTGAAGCCGTTGTGGTCCTGGCGCCACACGTGCGAGGACAGCAGGTAGTTGAGCGAGGCGACGGGTCGCCGCCAGGGGATCTTCCGCGATGACTCCAGCCATTTCGCGTGCTGGTTGAACATGGCGTCCACGATGTGGATGAACGCCTCGTAGCAGTTGAACAGCCCGTGCCTGCCGGTCAGCAGGTAGCCCTCCAGCCAGCCCTGGCACAGGTGCTCGCTCAGCACCTCCATCACCCGGCCGCCGGGGGCCAGGTGCTCGTCCGTCGGCAGCACCTCGGCGTTCCACGCCCGGTCGGTGGCCTCGAACACCGCCGACAGCCGGTTCGACGCGGTCTCGTCCGGCCCCATCAGCCGGAACGTCCGCGGGTTGGCGATGATCACGTCACGCAGGAACCCGCCCAGCACCCGCGTCGGCTCGCTCGACTGCCCGGCGGGCGCCTTGACCTCGACCGCGAGCCGGCGGAAGTCCGGCAGCCGCAGCGGCTCCAGCAGCTCTCCGCCGTTGGCGTGCGGGTTGGCGCTCATCCGGCGCGTGCCGCGCGGCACGGTCTCCAGGACCTCCCGCACGGGCCCGCCGCCGGCGTCGAACAGCTCCTCCGGCCGGTACGAGCGCATCCACTGCTCGAGCATGCCCAGGTGGGCGGCGTTCTCGCGGACGTTGGCCAGCGGCACCTGGTGCGCCCGCCAGGTGCCCTCGACCTGCTTGCCGTCCACCTCGCGCGGCCCCGTCCAGCCCTTCGGCGTCCGCAGGACGATCATCGGCAGCCGGTCGGCCCTGCCCTGCTTGTACGCGGCCATCTGGTCGAAGGCGGTGTCCAGGGCGCGCGCCATCTCCTCGTGGTCCGGCCCCACCACGTGGGGGCGGTAGCCGTAGCCCTCCATGAGCTTGAGCAGCTCGGGTTCGGGGATGCGGGCGAGCACGGTGGGGTTGGCGATCTTGTAGCCGTTCAGGTGCAGGATGGGCAGCACGATGCCGTCGCGGTCGCGGTCCGCGAACTTGTTGGAGTGCCAGCTCGCCGCGAGCGGGCCCGTCTCGGCCTCGCCGTCGCCGATGACGCAGGCCACGACCAGGTCCGGGTTGTCGAAGGCGGCCCCGTACGCGTGCGCCAGCGAATAGCCCAGCTCCCCGCCCTCGTGGATCGACCCCGGCGTCTCGGGCGCCACGTGGCTCGGGATCCCGCCGGGGAAGGAGAACTGGCGGAACAGCCGCCGCATGCCCTCCGCGTCCTGCGAGACGTCCGGATAGCGCTCCGAGTAGGTCCCCTCCAGCCACGCGTGCGCCACCGCGGCGGGGCCGCCGTGCCCGGGACCGGCGATGTAGATCATGTCCTGGTCCCGCTCCCTGATCACCCGGTTGAGGTGGGCGAAGCAGAAGGTCAGCCCCGGCGTGGTGCCCCAGTGGCCGAGCAGGCGCGGCTTGATGTGCTCGGGCCGCAGCGGCTCGCTCAGCAGCGGATTGTCCAGCAGGTAGATCTGCCCGACGGACAGGTAGTTCGCCGCCCGCCAGTACGCGTCGATATGGTCCATACTCTGCTGCTTCCTCCACAGAACATGCTGAATCCACCAAACGCCGGATAAGGTGCCGAATATGGCATTCAGGAGTTCGCGCTGGTACTCGGGGAACGACCGCAACTCCTACATCCATCGGGCATGGATGCGGCGTGGCCTGCCCCGCGAGGCGTTCGAGGGCGGCAAGCCGCACATCGCGATCGCCAACACCGCCTCCGACCTCACCCCCTGCAACTCCCACCTGGACGAGGTCGCCGAGAGCGTCGCCAACGGCGTCTGGGAGGCCGGCGGCGTGCCGCTCAACCTGCCGGTCGTCTCCCTCGGCGAGACGAACGTCCGCCCCACCGCCATGCTCTGGCGCAACCTGGCCGCCATGGCCACCGAGGAGATGCTGCGCGCCAACCCCATCGACGGCGTGGTGCTGCTCGGCGGGTGCGACAAGACCATCCCGTCGCTGCTCATGGCCGCCTCCTCCGTGGACCTGCCCGCCGTCGTGATGCCCGGCGGCCCCATGCTGACGGGGCACTTCCGCGGCGCGCCGCTCGGCTGCGGCACCGACGTGTGGCGCCTCAGCGAGGAGGTACGCGCGGGCACGCTGTCGCGCGAGGCGTTCCTGCGGTCCGAGTCGTCCATGATCCGCAGCCGCGGCCACTGCAACACGATGGGCACCGCCTCCACCATGGCCTGCATGGCCGAGGCCCTCGGCATGACGATCCCCGGCACCGCGGGCACCCCCGCTCCCGACAGCCGCCTGCTCGAACGCTCCCACGAGACCGGCCGCCTGGCCGTGGACCTCGTCCTTCAGGGCCGCCGCCCCAGCCAGGTCATGACCAGGGCCGCGTTCCTCAACGCCATCGTGACCCTGGCCGCCGTCGGCGGCTCCACCAACGCCGTCGTCCACCTGCTGGCCGTGGCGGGCCGGCTCGGCGTGGACCTCACCCTGGACGACTTCGACCGCACCGGCGCCGGGGTGCCGCTGCTCGTGGACCTCCAGCCCGCCGGACGCCACCTGATGGACGACCTGTTCCGGGCGGGCGGCCTCACGGCCGTGCTGAAGGAGGTCGAGGACCTGCTCGACCCGGCGGCGATCACCGTCACGGGCCGCCCGCTCGTCGAGCACCTCGCCGAGGCCGAGATCTGGGACGAGAGCGTCATCAGGCGCCGCTCCGACCCGCTGCTGCCCGACGCCGGCATCGCCGTCCTGCGCGGCAACCTCGCCCCCGGCGGCGCGGTGATCAAGCCCGCCGCCGCCTCGCCCGAGCTGCTGCGCCACCGCGGCCGGGCCGTCGTCTTCGACAGCATCGAGGACGTGTACGCCCGCCTCGACTCGCCCGACCTCGACATCGACGAGACCTCGGTGCTCGTGCTGCGCGGCTGCGGCCCCAAGGGCTACCCCGGCATGCCCGAGGTGGGCAACCTGCCGCTGCCCGCCAAGCTGCTGGAGAAGGGCGTGCGCGACATGGTGCGCATCAGCGACGCCCGCATGAGCGGCACCGCGTACGGCACGGTCGTCCTGCACACCGCGCCCGAGGCGGCGGCCGGCGGCCCGCTGGCGAAGGTGCGCACCGGCGACCCGATCGTGCTCGACGTGGCCGCCCGGCGGCTCGACGTGGACCTCCCCGACGCCGAGCTGGCCGCCAGGGAGCCCGTGAAGATCGGGTACGCCCGGCCCTTACGCGGCTGGGAACGCCTCTACGTCGAGCACGTCACCCAGGCCGACCGCGGCGCCGACCTCGACTTCCTCATCGGCTCCAGCGGCGACCACGTGGGCCGCGAATCCCACTGAGCCCAAAAACTCCGCTCCGCCGTGCGCGGAATGAGGCCCCGTGGGTAAGCGGTTCCAGTGGGAGATCTGCGAAGCTGGCTGACGCCACGGTCTTAACGGAGCACGACAAAGGTGCGGCGGTGAGCCGAGCAGGTTTCCCGTTGGCAGGGACAATGGTGATCCGGTTTGGCGACACGAGGAGGAAGCGTGAACGGCGACATCACCCAGAGCCAGGAGTGGGCGGCTCTCGGCAAGCACCATGAGGAGCTGGCGGGCAGGCGGCTGCGGGAGCTGTTCGCGGAGGACCCGGGCCGTGCCGGGCGCATGACCGTGACCGCCGGCGACCTCTTCCTCGACTACGCCAAGCAGCGCGTCACCGGTGAGACGATCGACCTGCTGGTGGCCCTGGCCGAGCGGGCGGGGCTGCGCGAGCGGATCACCGCGATGTTCGGCGGCGAGCACATCAACGTCAGCGAGGACCGCGCCGTCCTGCACGTCGCCCTCCGCCTGCCGCGCGCCGCCGAGCTGGTCGTGGACGGGCAGGACGTGGTCGCCGACGTGCACGCCGTGCTCGGGAAGATGAGCGCCTTCGCCGACCGGGTCAGGTCCAAGGAGTGGAAGGGCGCCACCGGCAAGCCCATCGAGACCGTGGTCAACATCGGCATCGGCGGCTCCGACCTCGGCCCCGCCATGGCCTACGAGGCGCTGCGCGACTACGCCGATGCGGGCGTGGCGGCCAGGTTCGTCTCCAACATCGACCCGGCCGACATCACCGGCAACCTCGCCGGCCTCGACCCCGCGACCACGCTGTTCGTGGTCAGCTCCAAGACGTTCACCACGCTCGAGACGCTCACCAACGCCCGCGTCGCCCGCGGTTGGCTGGTCGAGGCGCTGGGCGAGGACGCGGTGTCCAAGCACTTCGTGGCCGTCTCCACCAACTCCGCCAAGGTCGCCGAGTTCGGCATCGACACCGACAACATGTTCGGCTTCTGGGACTGGGTCGGCGGCCGCTACTCCTACGACGGCGCCATCGGCCTCTCCCTGATGATCACGATCGGCCCCGAGCGGTTCCGCGAGATGCTGGCCGGCTTCCACCTCATCGACGAGCACTTCCGCAGCGCCCCGTTCGAGGCCAACATGCCGGTGCTGATGGGCCTGCTCGGGATCTGGTATACCGACTTCTTCGGCGCCGAGACCCGCGCCGTGCTGCCCTACAGCCAGCGGCTGCACCGCTTCCCCGCCTACCTGCAGCAGCTCACGATGGAGTCCAACGGCAAGTCCGTACGCGCCGACGGCACGCCCGTCCCGGCCGCCACCGGCGAGATCTTCTGGGGCGAGCCGGGCACCAACGGGCAGCACGCCTTCTACCAGCTCCTCCACCAGGGCACCCGGCTGGTGCCCGCCGACTTCATCGGCTTCGCCGAGCCGTTCGAGGACCGCGAGGGCATGCACGACCAGCTCACCGCCAACCTCCTCGCCCAGACCTCGGCGCTGGCGTTCGGCAAGACGGCCGAGGAGATCGCCGCCGAGGGCACGCCGCCCGAGATCGTGCCGCACAAGGTGATGCCCGGCAACCGGCCCACCTCCACGATCCTCGCGCCCAAGCTGACCCCCTCGACGCTGGGCCAGCTCGTCGCGCTCTACGAGCACATCGTGTTCGTCGAGGGCACGATCTGGGGGGTCGACTCCTTCGACCAGTGGGGCGTCGAGCTGGGCAAGAAGATGGCGCTCGACCTGGCGCCCGCGCTCACCTCCGAGGACCCGCCCACCGGGCTCCCCGACGCCTCCACCGAACAGCTCGTCCGGAGATACCGCGAGCTGCGCGGAAGGCGTGTCTGACATGCGCCACGCGACCGAGCACAGGAGGGGCGCGGAGCGGGCGGGGGCGCTGGTGCTGTTCGGCGTCACCGGCGACCTCGCGCGCAAGATGATCCTGCCCGCCCTCTACCGCCTGACCGCCGACAGCCGGCTCGACCTGCCCGTCATCTGCGTGGCCAAGACCGACCTCGGCCTCGACGGGCTGCGCGAGCACGTCCGCCAGGCCGTCGGCGGCGTGCGTGACGCGGCCTTCGACAAGCTCGCCGGAAACCTGCGGCTGGTCGCGGGCGACTACCGCGACCCCGAGACGTTCGCCAGGCTCCGCGAGGAGGCGGCGGGCAAGGGCTTCCTCGTCCACTACCTCGCGGTGCCGCCGTCGCTGTTCGCCACGGTCGCCGAGGGCCTGGCCGGGGCCGGGCTTAACCACGACGCCAGGCTCGTCGTGGAGAAGCCGTTCGGCCACGACCTCGCCTCGGCCCGCGAGCTCAACGAGGAGCTGCTCAAGCACTTCGACGAGGACCACGTGCGGCGGGTCGACCACTTCCTGGCCAAGGAGCCGGTCGAGGACCTCATGGTGTTCCGGTTCGCCAACACGCTGCTGGAGCCCATCTGGAACCGCAGCCACATCCGCAGCGTCCAGATCACCATGGCCGAGGACTTCGACGTGCGCGACCGCGGCGCCTTCTACGACGCCAACGGCACGATCCGCGACGTGGTGCAGAATCACCTGCTCCAGCTGCTGGCCATCCTCGCCATGGACCCGCCGCCGTCCACCGACGCCCGCGCCCAGCTCGACGAGAAGTGGCGGGTGCTGCGCGCCGTGCAGGCCATCGACCCCGCCGACGTCGTACGCGGCCAATACTCCGGCTACCTCGACACCCACGGCGTCCGGCCCGATTCCACCACCGAGACGTTCGTCGCCCTGCGCGCCTACATCGACAACTGGCGCTGGGCCGGGGTGCCGTGGTGCATCCGCTCCGGCAAGGGGCTGCCGACCACCGACCTGGAGATCGTCGCCGAGCTGCGCAAGCCGCCGGTGACGATGTTCCACGGCGGCGACGCGCCCCCCGCCCCCAACCTCATCAGGTTCCGGCTGCAGCCGGACGCGGGGGTCACCTTCGACCTGCTGGCCAAGGAGCCGGGCAAGCAGCACACCAGGCCGGTGCCGGTCAGCGTCGACTTCACCAAGGTGCTCGGGCCGATGGAGGCCGCCTACGAGCGCGTCCTGGCCGACGCCGTCAGCGGCGACCCGCGGCGGTTCGCCAGGTTCGACCTGGTGGAGGAGTCATGGCGGATCGTCCGGCGGGTGCTCGACCTGCCGGAGCGGCCGCTGCCGTACGAGCGGGGCTCCTGGGGGCCCGAGGCGGCCGCGAAGATCGCGCCGGGCGGCTGGCACGAGATCTCGACGACGTTCGACTGACGCGGGAGCGACGCCGGTGGCGAGAGGGGCGAGCTGTGGTTGACCATGGTGGGATGGACATCATGAAGGTGGTCGAGCAGGCGAAGGACGCCGCGACCGTCAAGCGCGTCTTCGGTGAGCCCGTCCAGCAGGGCGACGTCGTCGTCATCCCGGTCGCCCGGGTCGTCCAAGGGGGCGGCGGCGGGGACGGCCGGGGCAAGGGGGAGAGCGGCGAGGGCGGGGGCAGCGGCGGCGGCTTCGGCTTCAGCGCCACGCCTGCGGGCGTCTACGTGCTGAAGGACGGTGAGGTCAGCTGGCGGCCCGCCGTCGACGTCAACCGCATCGTGCTCGGCGGCCAGATCGTGCTGATCGTGGCGGCGCTGACCGTCCGCTCCATCCTCAAGAAGCGGCGGCGCGGGCGCTGACGTGCTGATCGACCTGCTCGACGCTGAGCTGCCCGCCCGGGACTTCCTGGTCCCGGGCTCCAACCTGCCGGTGCGCCAGGCCCGGCTGGACGGCATGTCCTCGCTCGTCCGCTTCCCGCCCGGCTGGGCCCGGCCCCAGCGCGGCCACTATCTGGCGGGGGAGGAGTTCGTGCTGCTGGAGGGCGAGCTGTCCGTCTCCGGCATCACGTACGCGGCCGGGCAGCACGGCTGGCTGCCCGCCGGGACGCTGCGCCACTCCGGCGCGGCCCCCGGCGGCGCGCTGGCGTTCACGGCCTTCGCCGGTGAGGACACCTGGGTGCCCAGCGATCTGGACGAGCCGGACGGCCCGAGCCTGCGCACGCCCCTGGAGAGCGTCGTCATCCCCGGGGGCGGCCTGCGGCTCACCCCGCACTCCGTCCTCCTGGACACGCCCGTCGCCCTCGGCGGCCCCGCCGAGATGATCACCGTGCCGACCTGGACGTGGGAGCGGTCGGCCCTGATCCCCGAGGGGCGGGTCCTCGTAAGGTGGGCGCCATGACCGCTGTGGCATGAGGTGATCAGGCGGCGCTCGGTGCCCGGTGGTCCGGGAGGACCCGGTCAGGCGGGCGTTCGGCGGTCAGGCGGTGCTCGGCGTCCGGTGGTCCGGGAGGATCGGTTCGGCGGGAGCCGGCGTCCGGTGGTTCGGGAGGGCCGAGCCGGCGGCCAGGACGGCGAGGCTGGCGAGGGTGATCGCGGCGCCGACCCAGAGCGGTGAGACGAACCCGAAGCCGGACCCCAGGGCCAGCCCGCTCAGCCAGGCGCCCAGCGCGTTGCCGACGTTGAAGGCCGCGATGTTGGCGCCGGAGGCCATCGTGGGCGCGTCCTGGGCGTACCGCATGATCCGCAGTTGCAGCCCGGGCGCGGTGGCCAGCCCGACCGCGCCCATCAGCAGCAGCGAGACGATCGTCATGACCTTGCTCTGCGCGGTCAGCGCGAACACCGCGAGCACCGCGGTGAGCAGCGCCAGGATCGCAGCCAGCGACGTGTTCAGCGCCCGGTCGGCGAACTTGCCGCCGAGGAAGTTGCCCGCGAACGTGCCGGCCCCGAACAGCACCAGCAGCCAGGGCACCGTGGCGCCGGCGAACCCGCTGACCTCGGTGAGCGTGAACGCGATGTAGGTGAACGCGCCGAACATGCCGCCGAAGGCGAGCACGGTGACCGCGGCGGAGACCCAGACCTGCGGCCGGCGGAACGCGCCCAGCTCGGCGCGCAGGCTCGTCCCGGCCGGCGCTGGCGTCGGCGGCACCAGCAGCCGGATCCCGGCCAGCGCGACCACGCCGATGACCGTGATCGCCCAGAACGTCGAGCGCCACCCGAGCTGCTGGCCGAGCAGCGTGCCCAGCGGGACCCCGAGCACGTTGGCCGCGGTCAGCCCGCCGAACATCAGCGCGATGGCGCCGGCCCGCCGGTTCGGCGCGACCATGTCGGCGGCGACCACCGAGCCGACGCCGAAGAACGCGCCGTGGCACAGCGCCGCCACGACCCGGCCCGCCATCAGCACCGGGTAGACCGGCGCGATCGCGGAGATCAGGTTGCCCGCGACGAACAGCACCATCAGCGCCAGCAGCACCTTCTTGCGGTCGAACCGGGCGATGGCCGCGGTGAGCCCGATGGCGCCGACCGCCACGCTCAGCGCGTAACCCGAGACCAGATATCCGGCGACCGGCTCGCTGACGCCGAAGTCCGCCGCGACCTCGGGCAGCAGACCGATGATCCCGAACTCGGTGAGCCCGATGCCGAAGCCCCCGAGTGCCAGGGCGAGAAGCCCGACAGGCATGTCAATCCTCCATTGCAGTGCGTCCGCCTTTATGCGGCGTCTGCAATTATTGCCAGCGCTGCCTGACCTTCACCAGTGGCCGGTGAGTCACTATGCGAAAGAATCAGGCCATCCTCAGGACTTCGTCGCGCCGGCCGTGAGGCCGGTGATGAGGTGGCGCTGGACGAGGAGGAAGACGGCGCCGGCCGGGATGGCGATGAGCACGGCCGAGGCGGTCATCAGCCCCCAGTCGGACCAGTGCTGGCCGACGAACTGCTGCAACCCGACCCCCAGGGTGCGCTTGTCCTCCTGGGACATGAACACGGTGGCGTAGCCGACCTCACCCCACGCGGTCATGAAGCAGTAGAACGCGGTCACCGCGATCCCCGGCCGCGCCAGCGGCAGCACCACCCGCCAGAACGTGCCGAACGGGGTCAGCCCGTCCACCATCGCCGCCTGGTCGATCTCCACCGGCACGGTGTCGAAGTAGCTCTTCATCATCCAGGCGCAGAACGGCACCGAGATCGTCATGTACGCGATCACCAGCCCGGGGATCTGGTTGAGCAGCCCGAGCCCGGCCATCAGGTTGTAGAGCGGCACGATGAGGATGGCGACCGGGAACATCTGGGTGATCAGCAGCAGCCACATGACCGAGCGGTGCCCGGGGAAGCGGAACCGGCTGACGGCGTACCCGGTGGTCGCCGCCAGGAACACCCCGGCCAGCATGGTCAGACCGGCGGTGAGCACGCTGTTGAGCAGCCACCGCGGGAACTCGGTCGCGGTCAGCACGCGGACGTAGTTGTCGAGCGAGGAGTGGTCGAAGAGCCGCAGCTCCGCCGACAGCCAGCTGTCGCGCGGCTTGAGCGAGGTCAGCACCAGCCACACGACCGGGAACAGCGAGACGGCCACGGCGAGCAGCAGGCCCGCGTGCAGGCCGATCGAGGCCAGCGGGCCGCGCTCGCGGCGCCCCCGACCGCGCCCTCGACCGTGCCCGCGCGTCGTCGTGCTCACCAGGGATCTCCTTGACTACGCAACGTGCGGCGGTAGCCGACCGCCAGCACCACCAGCATGAGGAGGATGATCACGCCCCAGGCGGCCGAGCCCGCGTAGTCGCGCACGCCGGTGAAGGCCTCGCGGAAGGCGTAGGTGACCAGGATCTCGGTCTCGCTGCCGGGGCCGCCCCGCGTCACCAGGAAGATGATCGGGAACATGTTGAACGTCCAGATCGTGCCGAGCAGGATCACCGTGGACGACACCTGGCGCAGCCCGGGGAGCGTGATCGCCCGGAACCGCTGCCACGCGTTCGCCCCGTCCACCTCGGCCGCCTCGTACAGCTCGGCCGGGATCGACTGCAGGCCGCCGAGCATGGCGACCATCATGAACGGCACCCCGATCCACACGTTCACCGCGATCACCGCGATCTTGGCCGTGGTCGGGTCGTCCAGCCAGCCCACCGCGGCCAGCCCGGCCACCTTGAGCAAGCCGTTGATCACGCCGTAGTCGCTGTTGTACAGGTAGCGCCAGACGAAGGCGGCCACGAAGGCGGGCACCGCCCAGGGCAGGATCAGCAGCACGCGGTAGACGGAGCGGAAGCGCAGCCGGCGGTTGAGCATCACGGCCAGGCCGAGGCCGATGCCGTAGTGCAGGCCCACGCAGACCACCGTCCACACGACGGTCCAGGCGAGCTTGTCCCAGAACAGGCCGGAGGTCAGGATCCGGAGGTAGTTGTCCAGGCCGACGAACTCATAGGTGGCCGGGATGACGTTCACCCCGATGGTCCGGCCGATGTTCGCCTCGGTGGCGTCCGTCAGCGACAGGTACACCCCGCGCGCCAGCGGCCAGCCGATCAGCACCGCCATCACGACCACCACCGGCGCGATCATCGCCCACGCGTACCAGTGGGCCGACAGCGCGCGCCGTAACCGCCCTGGCCTGTCGTGACGGCCGCGAGCCCCCTCGCCCGCGGCCGCCACCCGTCCGGTCGAGACCGCCACCGGTCAGCTCCAGTCCTTCATGATCCCGCGGTACTGCTCGTCGACCTTCTTGAGCAGGTCCGCGGGCGCGGACTTGCCGCCGACGAGCGCCTGGTAGCCCTCCAGCAGCGGCTGGAACAGCTGTCCGCCCTCGGGGATCCAGGGCCGCGGCACGGCGGTGTCCATGATCGGCTTGAAGACCACGACGTCGGAGTTGCCCTGGACGTCGGGGTTGGCATAGGCGGAGGTGCGGGTCGGCAGCAGGCTGATCTCCTTGGCGATCTTCGCCTGGGCCTCCACCGTGGTCATGAAGCGGACGAACTCATAGGCGGCCGGGATGTTCTTCGAGCCCGCGTAGATCGCCAGGTTCCACCCGCCCGTCGGTGCCCCGGCCTTGACCGAGCCGGCCGGGACCGGCGCGATGCCCAGGTTCGTCTTGTCCTTGAACTCCTTGCCCTGGTAGATCTCCGACAGCGACCACGGCCCGTTGTAGATCATCGCCGCCTTGCCCTCCTTGAGGGCGGTCATCGCGTTGGCGTAGCTCTCCGTGGTGGCGGGTTTGGGCGCGGCGCCCGAGCTGATCAGGTCGGCCACGGTCTGGATCGCCCGCACGTTCGCCGGCGAGTTCACCACGATCTTCTTGTTGGCCACGTCGAGGAGGTCGCCGCCCTCACCGTAGATGAACGGCAGCAGGAAGTAGGAGTCGACGTTGAGTGCCAGCCCCTCGGCGCCGGTCTTGGCCTTGACGTCGAGCGCGGTCTGCTTCAGCTCGGCGATCGTCTTCGGCGCCTCCTCGTGCCCGGCCTCCTTCAGCAGCCGCTTGTTGTAGAGCAGCGCGAGGGTGTCGGTGACCTGCGGCACGGCGTAGGTCTTGCCGTTGTACTTGGTGCTGCTCAGCGGCCCCGGCAGGAAGTCGGCCTCGTTGTCCACCGCCCGCGTACCGTCCAGCGGCTGCAGGTAGCCCAGCGACGCGAACTGCGAGGTCCAGGCCACCTCCGAGCGGATCACGTCCGGCGCCCCCGCCCCCGCCTGCGCGGCGGTCTGGAACTGCCCCTGCGCCTGGTCGGAGGGCACGTTCACGTACTTGACCTTGACCTGCGGATATTTCGCCTCGAACGCCATGATCAACGCCTGGAACGTCGGCCCCTCGCTGTCCGGCCGCGTCGTGTCCCACCACGTGATCTCGCCGCTGACCTTCGAGGGATCGGAGACGGTCGCGGTCGGGGGTGCCGCGGTCCCACCGCCGCAGGCGGAGACCGCCAAGGCGAGTGCCGCAACGACCGCTGCGGCGGGTAAGAGTCGTCGCATGTCCTTCTCCTCATCTTTCCGAGGGGGAACACGCCGGACGTTACGCCGAGGTGACGCTCCTTGAAAGATGGGTACGTAAGGTTTTGCAAGTTGTTACCTTGATCCACGGATCTGGCGGATCGGCCGCCGGACCGCGTGTTCCCCCACGTTTTCGCAGGTGATCTCCTATGGTGGAGCCCTGCCCGCCGCGCGTCCGCCGGCCCTCCGGTCAGGGAGCGGTCCCAGCGGTTTCAGAAATTTCCAGAAAGGGTTGCAAAGCGTCGTGATCCGCGAGGGCGAGGCGAGGGCCCACTGGATCGACCGCGACACGGTGGCGTGGCAGGTCGACCCGTCGTTCGAGCACGCTCTGGCGTGCGGCGCCGAGCGGGTCATCCGGCTGTCGCCCGGGACGCTGAGCGACGGGCAGCGGAGCGCGTGGCCGCACCTGGCGTCGTACACCGCGCTGAAGGTGGACCCGCGCGACGCCGGCCTCGTCCGCGAGGCGCTGCGCGAGCGGGTCCTGGCCGTGGCGCGGGACGGCTCGGGCGAGCTCGCGGCGGCGACGGGCGTGCAGCTCCCCGGCGTGCTCGACGACCTCTACGCGGGGGCCGCCACCGCGCCGCTCGGCCCCAGGGGACGGGCGGTTCCGAGGCTGTCGCTGTGGGCGCCGACCGCCCGCAAGGTCGAGCTGGCCCTGTACGACCCCACTGATGGGCCCACTGATGGGCCCACTCATGGGCGCGGCCGGAGCGTGCACCCGATGCGGCGCGACGACGAGACCGGCGTCTGGTCGGTACGCGGGCTGCCGGCCTGGTGGGGCCGCGAGTACACGTTCCTGGTCACGCACCACTCGGGGACGAACGAGGTCACGGACCCGTACGGCCTGGCCGTGACCCCGGACGGCGGGCGCAGCAGGCTCGTCGACCTCGACGGCCCCGCGCTCAAGCCGCCCGGCTGGGACCGGCTCGCCAAGCCCCCGGCCGTCCCCCAGCACCGGGCGACGATCTACGAGCTGCACGTGCGCGACTTCTCGGCCTCCGACGCCACCGTCCCGGCCGGGCTGCGCGGGACGTACGCGGCCTTCGGCCTCGACTCCGCCGGGATGCGGGAGCTGCGGGCGCTGGCGGAGGACGGGCTGACGCACGTGCATCTGCTGCCGGTGTTCGACTTCGCCACGGTGCCCGAGCGCAGGGCCGACAGGACCGAGCCCGACTGCGACCCAGACTGTGACTTCGCCGCGCTGCCGCCCGACTCGCGGCGGCAGCAGGAGTGCGTGGCGCGCACGGCCGCGACCGACTCCTTCAACTGGGGGTACGACCCGCTGCACTACACCGTGCCCGAGGGCTCGTACGCGACGGACCCCGACGAGCGGATCAAGGAGTTCCGCGCCATGGTCGCCGCGCTCAACGGGGCCGGGCTGCGCGTGGTGATGGACGTGGTCTACAACCACACCCACTCCACCGGCGTGCTCGACCCGATCGTGCCCGGCTACTACCACCGCCTGCTGGCGGACGGCGCGGTCGCCGACTCCACGTGCTGCCCCAACACCGCGCCCGAGCACACGATGATGGGCCGGCTGGTGGTCGACTCGGTCGTCACCTGGGCCCGCCAGTACAAGATCGACGGCTTCCGCTTCGACCTCATGGGTCACCACCCGAAGGCCAACCTCCTCGCCGTCCGCCGAGCCCTCGACGAGCTGACCGTGGACGGGGACGGCGTGGACGGCAGGTCGATCATCCTTTACGGCGAGGGCTGGAACTTCGGCGAGGTGGCCGACGGGGCCAGGTTCGAGCAGGCCACGCAGGCCAACCTGGCCGGGACCGGCATCGGCACGTTCACCGACCGGCTGCGGGACGCGGTGCGCGGCGGCACCCCGTTCGAGGCCGACCCGCGCGTGCAGGGGTTCGGCTCGGGCCTGGCGGGCGCGCCGAACGGCGCCCCGGTCAACGGCACGGCCGAGCAGCAGCGGGCCCGGCTGGCCGGTTACACCGATCTGATCAAGCTCGGGCTGGCCGGGAACCTGCGCGACTACGTGCTGCCCTCCGGGAAGAAGGGCTCGGAGATCGACTACAACGGCGCACCCGCCGGGTACGCGGCCGAGCCGGGCGAGACGGTGTCGTACGTGGACGCGCACGACAACGAGACGCTGTTCGACGCGCTGGCGTACAAGCTGCCGCAGCCGACGCCGATGGCCGACCGGGTGCGCATGCAGGTGCTGTCGCTGGCCACCGTGCTGCTGGCGCAGGGGACGGCGTTCGTGCACGCGGGCAGCGAGCGGCTGCGCTCGAAGTCCCTCGACCGCAACTCCTTCGACTCCGGCGACTGGTTCAACCGGCTGCTGTGGGACTGCTCGCTGGGCAACGGGTTCGGCGGCGGGCTGCCGCCCAGGGCCGACAACGAGCCCAGGTGGCCCTATGCCGGGCCGCTGCTGGCGGACCCGGCCCTGCTCCCCGGCTGCGCGGCGATCGGCGAGTGCCGGGCCGGCTTCGGGGAGCTGTTGCGGATCCGGGCCTCGTCGCCGGCGTTCGCGCTGGGATCCGAGGTGCGCGAGCGGCTGACGTTCGCCGATGCGGCGGACGGGGTGATCGCGATGCACGTGGACACGTCCGGGCTGGACCCGCGCTGGTCGTCGGTCACCGTGGTCTTCAACGCCACTCCGGCCACGCAGGTCCAGCGGATGGAGCGGCTGGCGGGGCGGTCGGTGGTGCTGCACCCGGTGCAGGCCGTCTCCGGCGATGCGGTCGTCCGGGAGTCCGCCTTCGACCCGGACACCGGCACGCTCACGGTCCCGGCCCGCACGGTGGCGGTGTTCGTCGCCAAAACCCACCCGGGATAGAGGTGGGACGGCTCGGGTAGGGGGAACATTCAGGACGAAGAACATACATCACTGGCGTTGGCGATCGCGACAGCGCAAACTGGATGGACGGCGATCGCGTGGAGCAGTGGAGCACCCGTGGACAATCACCTTGATCACATGCCGGTCCTGTCCCGCGGCAGACATCGCAATCCGAAACGCGGTGCCTGCTTCATGGAACTGGCCTCCTACCTGGCCGGAGAGCGGTGGAGCGACCACCCGGCCTGCACCCACCCGTTGCTGGCCGCACTCGCCCGCCTGGTCAACGACAACACCAGCGACGAAAGCCGCGCCCAGCTCGTCCACCTCGTCCCGACCATCATCGGCCTGACCAGCGACGACCTGAGGCTGGACGCCCGCATCGCACTGCGCTGCGCCACGACGGCCCTGCCGGTGGCGGCGGCCGAGCGCCAGCTCGCGCTGGCGGTGTCGGTGCTGGCGGCCGAGGAGATGCTCGCCAGGCTCGAAGGGGCCCCGTCAGGACAGCTCAGCGAGCGGAGCCGCCGGGCGATGGAGGAGGTGCCGCACGCGGCCGAGCAGGCCCGGCGCTTCAGCCGCGCGGCCCGGATCACGGAGAAGGGCTTCCGCCGGTACGCGGCGCCGAACGCGGTGCAGCTGTCGGTGGTGGGCATCGTCCAGGCCTGCATCGCCGACCCGGACGCGCTGCTGCGCCGCCTGCTGGAAGAGGCGATCGACGACTGCGTGACCCTCATCCGCACCCCGGAGCGCACCACCCCGGCCCCGGCCCACGCCTGACCGGTTCACGGCGGCGCCCGGGTGCCGGGCGCCGTCCGTGATCGGGCTTCTTCGCAGCTCAGGGAAGCCTCTCCTTCGTTGCGGATCTTGGTGACCTGTGTCTACATTTCCAGATGAAATATTGGGAATGGAGGCACTTTCGTGACTATTGAGCTGACTCATCCTTATTCGCCGGAGAAGCACCACAGCCACCGTGACGTCACCGGTGGATGGTTGCGGCCCGCCGTCTTCGGGGCGATGGACGGGCTGGTGTCCAATCTCGCGCTGATCGCCGGAGTCGTGGGCGCGGCCGGCGCCGGGCGCGGCGCGGTGGTGGCCGGGGTCGCGGGGCTGATCGCGGGTGCCTGCTCCATGGCGGCCGGCGAGTACACCTCGGTGAAGTCCCAGACCGAGCTGATGCGGGCGGAGATCGCCGTCGAGCGGCGGGAGCTGGCCCGCAATCCCGAGGGCGAGCAGGCGGAGCTGGCGGCGATGTACCGGGCGAAGGGGCTCGACGCGGACCTCGCGCGGAGGGTGGCCGAGGGGCTGTCGGCCGATCCCGAGCAGGCCCTGCGGGTGCACGTGCGGGAGGAGCTGGGCGTGGACGTCGACGACCTGCCCTCGCCGTACGTGGCCGCCGCGTCGTCGTTCGGAGCGTTCGCGGCCGGGGCGCTGGTGCCGCTGGTGCCGTTCCTGTTCGGGGCGTCCGGGCTGATGGTCGCCATGATCGTGAGCGTGCTGGCGCTGTTCGGGTTCGGGGCGGCGGTGGCGCGCATGACCGCGCGGCCGTGGTGGCTGGGCGGGCTGCGCCAGCTCGCGCTGGGCGCGGGTGCCGCCGCCGTGACGTTCGGGCTGGGGCATCTACTGGGCGTCACCGTCTCGTAAGACCCCGCCGGGAACGTGTGACATTCTCGTGACTGTACGTGATGGGCCCCTGGGCGGATCATGTCGGCATGGACGGATTCCTCGACGAGACCCGCTCGGGAGTGACCGAGCTGCGCGTCCACGGCGTCTCCGGCACACCCCCCGAGGGCATGCTGAACCACCCCCACCCCTGGATCGTCGCCGGTGACGGCACCACCGGGTTCTACCGGCGCTGGTGGACCGACGGGCCGCCGGACGGCGAGCACGCGGACGTGCCGGACTCCCGCCATCGCGAGGCGTACGCGTGGGGCGGCCTCACCTCCGGCGGTAAGACGATCGCCCTGTGGCTGCTCCTGCTGCCGTTCGCGTTGGCGAACCTGTCGTACTTCATGCTCCCCAGACCCGCGCGCGGCACGGGCCTGCGGCACGTGACCGAGGCGGCGCAGCGGCTGTTCGCCCTGCTGCTGACCGGCACTCTCGTCGGGGCCGTCACGCGGGCCAGCGTGGACCTCGTCGGCTGGCAGTGCACCGCGGCCGGGCGGGCCTGCACCTACGACACCGCGCCTGTGTGGGTGCACTGGCTCGGCGCGCTGTGGGGCAACGAGCCGTCCCGGCGGCTGGCGGTCACCGCGCTCGTCCCGCTGCTGATCGTGGCGCTCCTGTGGTGGATCGCCCGGCGCACCTGGCAGCGGGACGAGCGCACGGCCGTGCCGCCCGACGGCGGCGGCGCCGAGCTGCCGCTGGCCCGGCCGCGCCTGTGGCACGGCGACGAGCCGGTGTGGCGGCTGCGGGTCGTGCACGTCTGCTTCGCGATCGCCTCGATCGGGGTGGCCGTGGCCGCGCCGTTCGCGGGCACGCCGCTGGGGCTGGCCCTGACCGTCGCGAACGCGGCCGTGGAGCTGGCCGCCGCGGTGCTGGTCGTGCTGCCGGGGATCGCCCGGCGGCTGGACCCCGGCTCGGACGAGCGGATCCCCGGCTGGCTCACATTCGCGTGCCGGGCGCTGCGCGTGCTCGCGCCGCTGGTGTGCCTGGCCACCCTCGGGGCGGCGCTGGCCGGGCTGGCGCCGGGCGCGCCCGGACGGCAGCTGCCCGGCGTGGGGGTGGGGACGTTCCAGTTCGCGCTCACGGTCGGGATCGGGGCGTTCATCCTGGTCGCCACCTGTGTGCTGGCCTGGATGGACCGCGCTTCCGGCGAGCCCCGGGCGATGGGCGGGATCGCCGCGTGGTTCGTGCTGATGGTGGCCGCGGGCAGCGCGAACGTGCTGGCACTCGGCCTGCTGTTCTGGACCGCCACGTTCTTCGGCGTCCCGGGCACCTCAGCCTCCCCGGAGCCGGTCGGCAAGAAGCTCTTCCTCGACGACCCGGTGTGGTGGACGGCCGCGCTGGTGCCGCTGCTGGCCGTCGGTTTCGCAGGCCTGGCCGTCACCCTGTACGCGATCCGCGGGTCCGACGCCGCCCGGCTGACTCCCGAGGTGACACCCCTCTACGGCCAGCGCGACGGTGGCGCGGTGGCCGGGAAGTGGGCGCTCGCCGCCCTGACCGACCGCGCCGGGCTCGTGCTGGCCGTGCTGACCGGCATCGGCGTCGCCGGGTTCGCCGCGGTGACCGTGATCTACCAGTTCCACCTGTTCACTCCGAACGGCGGGATCGTGGGGCTGCTCGCCACCCTCGGCAGCTGGGCCATGGCGGCGGTCATCGTGGGCCTGGTCTTCCTCGGCCGCCGCACGTACAGCGACTCCGGGCTGCGCCGGACGATCGGGATCCTCTGGGACATCTCCACCTTCTGGCCCCGCGCCATCCACCCGCTGGCCCCGCCGTGCTACACCGAACGCGTCATCCCCGAGCTGATCGACCGCGTGGGCCGGCTGGCCAAGGAGGAGCGGGAAGAGGTGGTCCTGTCCGGGCACAGCCAGGGGAGCGTCATCACCGCCGCCCTGGTGCTGCAGCTCGGTCCCGAGGTGCGGGCCCGGGTCAGGATGCTCACCCACGGCTCGCCGCTGCGCCGCCTGTACGCCGCCTTCTTCCCCGCCTACTTCGGCACCGCCGGGCTGTCGGCCGTACGCGACGCCGTCCCCTGGTACAACCTCTACCGGCTGAGCGACCCCATCGGCGGGCCCGTCTTCGGCCACGTCGACCCCCTGGCCCCCGGCGCCCCCAACGGCGTGGACGTCTTCTGCTGGGACCCGCACCGGCCCGCCCCCGGCGAGCCCCTGCCCGAGGCCCGCTGGCACTCGGACTACTGGCTCGACCCGGAGTACGACGAGGCGCTGAGCCGATTGATCGTCGGATCGTCGCGAAGCCCTTCGCCTGAGCCCCCGGCCCGGTAGGGTTTCGGGCGTTTCCAACAAGAGCGGGGGTCGGTCGGTGAGGTGGGTGCTGTTGCTCCTGGTGTCGTCCGCCCTGTGGTGGGCCGCCCCGCCCGCCCAGGCGGCGCAGGAGGACGCCGGAGGGCGGGTGGCCTTCATCGGGGTGCCGGGGCTGATGTGGGACGATCTCGACCCGGCGGACACGCCCCGCCTGTGGCGGCTGGCCGGGCAGAGCGGGATCGGGTCCCTGTCGGTCAAGGCCGTGGGCACCGTGACCTGCGCGTACGACGGGTGGCTGACCGTGGCGTCGGGCGTGCGGTCGGCGGTCGGGCGCCGGTGCGGGATGTCGCCCGAGCCGGTCGCGCAGGGAGCCGGGGCCGTGGTCTCCGAGGTCCCCGGGCTGCTGCAACTGCGTGACGGGACCTTCGCGGGCACGCTCGGGACCGCCGTGCACGCCGCCGGGCAGTGCACGGCCGCCGTCGGGCCCGGCGCGGCGCTGGCCCTCGCCGACCGGACGGGCAAGGTCGACCTGTACGCCGCCGAGCCCGCCGGGCTGGCCGACTGGTCGCGCTGCCGGATGCTGGCGGTGGACGTCGACGTGCTGGTGAAGCCGTACATCGTGGACGGCAAGCTGCCGCTGGAGCCCGAGCTGCTCGCGCCGGAGCGGCGGCGCGCCCTGGTCCGCGAGGCCGACGCCGAGGTCGGCGCGGCCCTGGACAAGCTGCCCCCGGACACTGAGATCGTGCTGGCCGGGATCGGCGACCACGGCTCGGTGCCGCACCTGCGGGTGGCGATGTGGAAGCGCGCGGGCATGGTGGCCGCGCCGGGCGGCGAGGTCGCCGGGCCGTCGGTGGGGGCCAACTCCACCCGGCGCGCGGACATCGTCGTGCTGCCCGACATCACGCCCACGCTCCTCACCGCGGCGGGCATCGCCCCGCCCTCCACCGTGATCGGGCTGCCGTGGCAGCTCGGCGAGCGCACCACGATCGACGATTTGCGCAGGGCCGACCTCAAGGGCACCGCCGTACGCGGCACGACCGGCGTCTTCTTCACCGCCTTCGCCATCGTCCAGGTCGCCTTCTACGCCCTCGCCTACTTCCTGCTGTCCAGGCGCAGGCGGCTGGGCGCGGTCGGCGTGGCCGCCATCGTGCTCGCCTCCATCCCCGTCTCCACGTACGCGGTCAACCTGGTGCCGTGGGAGCGCAGCCCGTACCCCGTGCCGACGCTGATCGGCGGGGTGCTGGCGAGCACGGCGATCGTCGCGGTCGTCGCGCTGGGCGGCCCGTGGCGGCGCCACCCGCTGGGCCCGCCCGCGGCCGTCGCGGCCACCACCGCCGCCGTGCTCGTGGGCGACCTGCTGACCGGGACGACGCTGCAGTTCAACAGCCTGATGGGCTACACCGCCGTGGTCGGCGGCCGTTACTACGGGCTGGCGAACATCCCGTTCGCGCTGCTGGCCACGGCCGTGCTGATGGTCACCGCCGTGGCCGCCGAGCACTTCGTCCGCGTCGGCCGCAAGCGGCTGGCCGTGGCCGGGGTGACGGGGCTCGGCGTGGTGGCGATGCTGCTGGCCGGCTGGCCCGGCGTGGGCAGCGACTTCGGCGGCGTGATCGCGTTCGTGCCGGGCATCGCGGTGACCGCGATGCTCGTCGCGGGCAAGCGGGTGTCGGTGCTGAAGCTGGCCGCGTTCTGCGTGCTGGGCGGGGTGGCGGTGTCGATCATCGCGGTGCTCGACCACCTGCGCCCGCCCGCCTCGCAGACCCACCTGGGGCGGTTCGTGGGGCAGGTGATCGACGGGACGTTCCTGCCCATGATCGGGCGCAAGCTGGGCGCCATGCTGAACACCATGCTCTCCCCGAACCTCATGCCGATCGTGCTGGCCGGCCTGGCGTTCCTGATCTTCGCGGTGCTGCGGCCCGGGCAGATCAGCGCGGGCATCGTGCCGAAGGCGTTCGCGCGGGCGCCCATGCTGCGGGCCGGGCTCGTCGGGGCGCTGGTCAGCGGCGTGGTCGGCATGCTGGTCAACGACTCGGGCACGGCCGTGCTGTCCATGGCGGTCGCGCTGGCCGTGCCGCTGGTGCTGCACGCGGGCGTGCGCTCGGCGGAGGAGCCGGACTCACCAGCCGAGGTGGAGCTCCTCGGGGGCCCGGTGGATGAACGTGGCCGCCATGACGACGTCCTCGCCGGCGAGACGTAGACCGGGCAGCTCGCGTACGAGCAGCTCGAGGGTGACCTTGAGCTGCTCGCGGGCCAGCAGCGCGCCCGGGCAGCCGTGTACGCCGTGCCCGAACGACAGGTGCCGCACCGGCTCCCGCGCGATGTCGAACTCGTCCGGCCGCTCGAACACCGCCTCGTCCCGCCCGGCCGAGCCGAACGACACGAACACCGTCTCGCCCTCGCCGAGCGCGGTCCCCGCGAGCTCCAGCGGCCTGGTGACGGTGCGGCGGAAGCCCTGCACGGGCGCCTCGTACCGGGCCGCCTCCTCGATCGCCGCGCCCGCCAGCTCCGGCCGCCCGCACAGCAGCTCCCACTGGCCGCGCTCGCGCAGCAGGCGGTGCACGACGGTGCCGAGCAGGGCGGTCGTGGTCAGGTGACCGGCCAGCATGACGTTCTGGGTGTTGGCCACGATCTCGTCGTGCTGCTCGGGCGTCGGCTCGCCGGGACCCGGGGCCAGGCCGCGCGACAGCTCGCCGGTCAGGCTCTCGGCGGTCCTCGACCTGGCCGCGTGCGCCGCGAAGAGGTGCCGCAGCGCGGCCACCTCGCGGGCCGCGGCCACCTGGTCGTCCTCCGACATCGGGGTGAACAGCAGGTCCTCGGCCCGGTTGCCGGCCCGGATCGCGGCGGGCACGTCGGCCGGGTCGAGGCCGAGCAGGTGGCCGATCACGGCGGCCGGGAGCGGCCTGGCGTACCCGGACATCCACTCCACGTGCCCCGCCTTGGCGAACGACGCGACCAAGTCGCCCGCCGTCGCCCGGACGAACGGCAGCGCCGCCGCAACCTTGGCCGGGGACAGGCCGCGGGTGAGCGGCCGGCGGTAGCGCGCGTGCGCCTCGCCGTCCGTGCTCAGCACCACCGGGGCGCCGCCGGGCGCGCCCGCCAGCTCCGCGAACGCCCGCGGGCCCGGGATCACGTCGGGCCGCAGCGCGCCCTTGGAGGAGAAGTCGTCCGGGCGCCCCAGCACCTCGCGCACGTCGGCGTGCCGGGCCACCAGCCAGGCGTCCAGCTCCTCGACGAAGGTCAGCCCCGGCGCGGCGCGGGCCCGGGCGTAGACGGGATACGGGTCGCGGTAGAGCGCCTCTCGATCCACGCGTACCATCCTGCAAGCCCTGGTGGAGGGTCGACAAGATCTGAAATTTTCTTTTAGTTCACTCTTAAGTCTTGAAAGTTATATCCACGAGCGATTGAGTTCGGTCGTGCAGTCCCTCAGAATCCTCACAGCTTCGGTGCTGGCGTTAGGCCCCCTCGCCCTGGCCACGGCCCCGGCGCAGGCCGATCCCGCGCCCCCCGTAGAGGACGCGCTCAAGGCGTCGTCCTACCCGCCGCCGTCCACGCTGCTCGCCCAGGATGCCGGGCAGCGGCTGGAGACGGCCAAGAGGACCCGGCCGGTCGCGCCGGGCATCTCGCTCACCTCGTTCGACACCTACGACGCGCTCGGCTGGCTGCGCGCGGACGCGGTCACCGCCGACCTCGGCGGCGCGAAGGCCGACTACCTGTACTCCGGCGAGGTGTCCAAGACCGAGCCGCTGTCCGGGCCCGCCAAGCGCGCGCACGCCGTCGCGGCCGTCAACGGCGACTTCTTCGACATCAACAACTCCGGCGCCGCCCAGGGCATCGGCGTGCAGAACGGCTCGCTGGTGCAGTCGCCCGTCACGGGCCACGAGAACGCGGTCGCGATCACCGGTGACGGCCTCGGCCGCGTGCTCAAGATGTACTTCGAGGGCACCGCCACCCCGGCCAGCGGCACGCCCATCGCGCTCACCCAGTTCAACCAGATCGTGAAGAGCGGCGGCGTCGGGCTGTTCACGCCGCTGTGGGGCTCGTTCAACCGGGCCCGCGCCGTCGAGGGCGCCACGTCCGTCGCCGAGGTCGTCCTGGTGGACGGGGTGGTCTCCGAAGTACGCACGTCCGCCGGCACCGGCCCCATCCCCGCCGGGACCACGATCCTGCTGGGCCGCGACGCCGGGGCCACCGCCCTGTCCGCGCTGAAGGCCGGCGACCGCGTGGACGTCAAGTACCAGCCGAAGTCGTCGGACGGCAGCCAGGTCAAGGCGGCCGTGGGCGGCAACTGGGTGCTGGTCAAGGACGGGGTCGTGCAGAACTCCACCGACCCCGCCGCGCACCCCCGCACCGCCGTCGGGTTCTCGGCCGACGGCAGGAAGATGTACCTGCTGACCGTGGACGGCCGCCAGGTCGACAGCCGCGGCGTCACGCTCAACGAGCTCGCCGCCATGATGGTCGACCTCGGCGCCGCCAACGCCCTCAACCTCGACGGCGGCGGCTCCTCCACCATGCTCGCCCGCGAGCCCGGCGCCGCCGACGTCCAGGTGGAGAACAGCCCCTCCGACGGCGGCGAGCGCCACGTGCCCAACGGCCTCGCGCTCTACGCGCCCGAGGGCAGCGGCAAGCTCAAGGGCTTCTGGCTGGAGACCGCGAGCGACCCCGCCAAGGCGCCCGGCGTCGGCCCGGTCGCGGGCGGCCGCCCCGACCGCGTCTTCCCCGGCCTCACGCGGCGGCTGACCGCCGCCGGATACGACGAGACGTACGGCCCGGCGGCCGGCACGCCGTCGTGGCGGGCCAACCCGGCCGTGCACGGCGTCGTCCGCGACGGGAAGTTCCACGCTCTGGTGCCCGGCCAGACCACCGTCACCGCCTCCCGCGGCGGCGCCAAGGGTGCCATCGACCTGACCGTCCTGCAGCCGCTCCAGCGGCTCGGCGCCACCGCCGACCGGCTCGGCCTGGCGGGGGCGGACGGCGTGGCGACGTTCGGCGTGGTCGGCTACGACCGCAACGGCAACTCCGCGCCCGTCGAGCCCTCCGACCTCACGCTCGACTACGACAAGAGCCTGTACGAGGTCACCGCGGCCGAGCACGGCTACTTCACCGTCAAGGCCAAGAAGGCCGTCGGGTCCGGCCTGATCACCGCCAAGGTCGGCAAGCTCAGCACGGCGGTGCCGGTGACCGTCGGGTTCGAGGAGAAGCCGGTCGCCGACTTCGAGGACGCGGCGAAGTGGACGTTCGCCGCCGCCCGCGCCACCGGCTCGCTGTCGGCCGCGCCCGGCCAGAGCGGGGGCGGGCTCAAGCTCTCGTACGACTTCACCACCTCGACCGCGACCCGGGCCGCGTACGCCAGCCCGCCGCAGCAGATCGTGGTGGACGGCCAGCCGCAGGCGTTCGGGCTCTGGATCAACTCCACCGGCAAGGGCGAGTGGCCGAGCCTGGAGTTCTACGACGCGCTCGGCCAGTCGCAGATCCTGCGCGGTCCGTACATGACGTGGACCGGATGGAAGTACGTCGAGTTCGCCGTGCCTCCGGGCGTGAACTACCCGCTCAAGCTGCGGCGCTTCTACGTGGCCGAGACCAAGGCGGACGCGAAGTACACCAACGAGATCCTCATCGACGGCCTGGTGGCCAAGGTGCCGCCGTCGATCTCCGCCCCCGCCGCGCCGAAGGTCGTCGATCCGGTGGTCAAGGCCGACGTGGGCCGGATGCCGTGGCGGTTCGCGGTCATGTCGGACGCGCAGTTCGTGGCCCGGGACCCGGACAGCGACATCGTCAAGAACGCGCGCCGCACGCTGCGGGAGATCAAGGCGGCCAAGCCGGACTTCCTGCTGATCAACGGTGACCTGGTGGACGAGGCGTCGCCCGAGGACTTCGCGCTGGCGAAGAAGATCCTCGACGAGGAGCTCGGCGGAACCCTGGAATATCACTACATTCCCGGCAACCATGAGGTCATGGGCGGCAAGATCGACAACTTCAAGGCCGTCTTCGGCGACACGTACAGCACCTTCGACCACAAGGGCACGCGCTTCGTCACCCTGGACACCTCGCGCCTGAACCTGCGCGGCGGCGGCTACGACCAGGTGGCCATGCTCCGGTCCGAGCTGGACAAGGCCGCCGGCGACGCGTCGGTGGGCTCGGTCGCGGTGCTGTTCCACGTGCCGCCGCGCGACCCGACGCCCGGCAAGGGCAGCCAGCTCGGTGACCGCAAGGAGGCGGCGCTGGTGGAGGGCTGGCTGGCGGACTTCCAGCGCACCACCGGCAAGGGGGCCGCGTACATCGGGGCGCACGTGGGGACGTTCCACGCCTCGCACGTGGACGCGGTGCCGTACTTCATCAACGGCAACTCCGGCAAGAACCCGGCCACCGCGGCCGACGACGGCGGGTTCACCGGGTGGTCGCTGTGGGGCGTCGACCCCGTGACGCCGGCCGAGGCCGAGCACGTGCGGCGGAACTGGTTCGCCGACGCGCCCGACTGGATCGGCACGCAGGTCCGGCCGCACCTGGACGACCTCGTGCTCACCGCCCCCGCGACCGTCGCGATCGGCGCGCCCGGCGCGGTGACGGCGGCGGTCAAGCAGGGGAGCCGTACGGTCCCCGCGGCCTACCCGGTCTCGGCGGCGTGGTCCGGCTCGCCCAACCTGTACGTCGGCGGCCGTGACGGCGTCAAGCCGTGGCACGTGGCCTACTTCGACCCCTCGACGGGGACGCTGACGGCGCTGCGGCGGGGGCAGGTGACGGTCGCCGTCACGGTGAGCGGCGTCACCCGCCAGGCCACCGTGGCGCTGGCCGCCAAGGCCGCCGCCTGACCTCCCTCCGGGCGGGCCGCCGCGGCGGCCCGCCCGGGCTCCTGAACAGCCCGGTCGTACCATGAAGGGAATGCATTCATAACAGCGAGTCGCCGTCTCCTCCCGGGCGATCGCGCCGCAAGGCGCTCAGAGGAGACGGGAGACGCTGATGGCGCTCTTCGACACCGACGTGATGATCGTCGGAGCCGGCCCGACGGGCCTGCTGCTCGCGGGCGACCTCGCCGCGAGAGGCGTCGCGTGCATGATCGTGGATCGGGAGCTTCGGGGGTCGAAGCTGTCGCGGGCGTTCGTCGTGCACGCCAGGACGCTGGAACAGCTCGACGCCCGGGGCGTGGCCGACGAGCTGATCGAGACGGGCTCGATCTTCGGGACGATGTCGATGTTCGGCAACCTGGAGATCGACCTGTCCCGGCTGCGGTCGCGGTTCCCGTTCCTGCTGTGCACCCCGCAGTACAACACCGAACACGTGCTGGAGAACCGGGCCTCCAGGCTCGGCGTGGAGGTCATGCGCGGGGTCGAGGTCGTCGGTCTCCGCCAGGACGCCGACGGCGTGGACGTGAGCATGCGCATCGACGGCACCATCCACAGCCGGCGCGCGAAGTTCGTGGTGGGCGCCGACGGCGTGCGCAGCGTCGTACGGGACGCACTCGGCGTTCCGTTCCTCGGGCGTTCCGCGGTGGACTCGGTGATGCTGGCCGACGTGCGCCTCAGCCGGCCCCCGACGCAGGAGCTGGGCCTCAACACCGGCGCCGAGGGCTTCTGCTTCGTCGCCCCCTTCGGGGACGGGCGCTACCGGATCATCGCCTGGGACCGGCGGCGGCAGCTTCCCAGCAGCGCGCCGGTCACGCTCCAGGAGGTGAGTGACATCACCCGCAGCGTCATGGGCGGCGATCTCGGCCTGCACGACGTGCGCTGGCTGACGCGGTTCCACAGCGACGAGCGACAGGTTCCCAGCTACCGCGTGGGCCGGGTGTTCCTGGCGGGCGACGCCGCGCACGTGCATTCCCCCGCGGGCGGGCAGGGGATGAACACCGGCATGCAGGACGCGGCCAACCTCGGCTGGAAGCTCGCCGCGGCGGTCCAGGGCTGGGCGCCGGACGGCCTGCTCGACACCTACCACGCCGAACGGCATCCGGTGGGCGGCATGATCGTGCGGCTCAGCGGTCGCCTGCTCACGACGGCCCTGGCCCGTACCCGGCGTGACAGGGTCCTGCGGGCGACGCTCCCGATCATCATGAACCGGTTCCCGCCGGCCGCCCGCCGGCTGCGGGAGGCCATCTCCGGCCTCGCGATCTCCTACTCCGCGCCCCGGGGAGCGCACCCGCTGGTCGGGCGGCGGGTCCCCGACGTCCTCCTGACCGGCGACGCGAGCCGGCTGTACGAGGCGCTGCGCGACGGGCGCTTCGTGCTCCTGGCCCCCGCCGACGAGCCCGCCGACGAGCCCGCCGTGCTTCCGCCGGCGCGGGTCAGGCACGCCACGCCGAGAAGCGCCCGCCTGCCCTCCATGCTGGTCCGTCCGGACGGTTACATCGCCTGGGCGAGCGCCGCCGCCGATCCCGCCACCCGTGTCCTCGGCCTGCGTTCCGCCCTGGCGGAATGGTGCGGCCTGCCGCCGGCGTCGCCCGTGACCGGCCCGGTCGGGACGAGGCTGCCCGGTTGATGGCCTGACCTGCGCGTATGTGGGTAACAGGCCCATGGAGGTGTGGTGACCATGTCGAACAAGGACTCGGCGGCGGAGCCCGGATTCAAGATGCTGGCGGACATCAAGCCGCCCTTCATCCCCGAGGGTGCTTCGGGGATGACCATCCTCGTCGAGTGGTCTCCCGGCCACCCCGGCCTTGCTCCGCACCGCCACGCGGGGCCGGCCTTCGGCTACGTGATCGATGGCGCGATACGGTTCGAGCTCGAAGGTGAGCCGGAGCGCGTGGTCGAGGCCGGTGAGACGTTCTGGGAGCCGGGCGGCGACGTGATCCACTACCAGGACGGCAACGCCTTGCCGGACGCGCCGACCAAGTTCGTCGTGTTCATGCTGTGCGCGCCCGGTCAGCCGATGCTGACGTACGTCGACGAGGCGGAGCTGGCGCAGCGGGCCCACCTGCGCGCCCCGCGCCCTACCGCCGGGCAGGGCCCGCAAGGCTCTTGAAAGCGTACGTCGGTCCGCGGCAAGTCGGCTGAAATCGGCGTATCGCACATTGTCGTCATCTCGCCACGAAAGGACGGCCCCCGATGACGATCCCCCGTACTCTCGCCGGTCTTGCCATCGCCGCCACCGCCACCATCGCCGCTGTCACGACCATCGCCCCCGCCGCACAGGCCTCGACCGCGGCGGATTCGGCCGCGTGGGGCCCGTACTACGCGCCGGGGCGCGCCGCCCACGCCGTGGGCACGCTGACGGCCACGGGGGAGGACCACGCCGACCTGCCGACGGCCGACGTCGTCCGGGTTTCGGGCAAGGTGTACGACCACACGCGGCCCGCCGCCACCTGCGGCTGGGCGGTCTTCCGCATCACGTACCGCTCCGGGAGCAACCTGCCGTTCCGCCAGCACGCGGTGCGCGACTGCTCGTACCGCGCCCCGAAGCGGTTCTCGTTCTCCTACCGGGACGTCTACCAGGTCGAGCTCAAGGTCTGCTCGGAGTCCAAGTCCGCCAAGCCGTCCCTCGTCTGCCAGTACGCGGGCACCTGGAAGACCCTCTACCTGTCGAAGTAGCCGCACTCAGATCTCGGAGATGATCTGCCGGCGCTTGGCGGCGTACTCGTCGTCCGTGATCGCCCCCGTCGTGCGGAGCGCCTCCAGCTCCTCCAGACGCTGGGCGGCGGACCGCTCGGACGGCGAGGCGGCGCCGGCCGCCGGTCGTTGATCCTGGTGCCGGTCTCCGACATGCCGGTGATCTGGGCGAGCGTCAGCACTCCGCTCCGCTCCAGGGCGGCGGTCCTGGCGGCCGCCTTCGCGCCGCGGCGGGCCAGGGCCACCGCGACCACCACGTCGGACACCGTGAGCACCAGGCCGACGTAGAACATCCACTGGATCTCCGCGCGTTCGGCCGGGCCGAGTGCGAGGTAGACGATCACGAAGATCGGGCCGACCAGCCCTCCGCAGAGCAGGACGACCAGTTGTGACCTCAGATAACGCCCGAACATCGGCCTGCTCCCGTCAGCGGGGCGGTGGATCGGGTGCCAGAGTAACGAGCGGTGATCTCGGCCAGGGATCCGTTTGAGGAAGAATCGGACCGTTCCATCGACGCTTGGAGGCGGCCCTGGATGGGAAATATGCGGATTGTTAGCCTTTCAGGAGGTTCTCCTGGTGCTCGAGAGACTCAATGGACAAACTCTCTGACGACGACCTGGCGCTGTTACTGCTGATCCGATTCTTCGAGCTGAAGCTGCTCTCGCTCTTCGAGCGCGGCGAGCTCAACGGCACCACGCACACCTGCCTCGGCCAGGAGTACGTCCCCGTAGCCCTGCGGACGCTCCTGCGCGAGAGCGACTGGATCTTCAGCAACCACCGGGGCCATGGCCACTATCTGGCCAGGTTCGAGGACCCGGAGGGGCTGCTGGCCGAGATCATGGGCAGGAAGGGGGCGATCTGCGACGGCGTCGGCGGCAGCCAGCACCTCAAGCGCGACCGCTACCTGTCCACCGGCGTCCAGGGCCAGAGCCTGCCCGTGGCGGCCGGGGTCGCGTTGCGGCTGAAGCGGCACGAGCCGGGCGCGCTGGCGTGCGTCTACATCGGCGACGGCACCTGGGGCGAGGGAGCCGTGTACGAGGCGCTCAACCTGGCCCAGCTCTGGCGGCTCCCGCTTCTGGTCGTGGTCGAGCACAACGGCATCGCCCAGTCCACGCCGACGGGGCTGCAGATGGCGGGCACGGTGGAGGGGCGGGCGCTGGCGTTCGGCGTGGCGCACCACCGGGTGGACATCGCGGAAATTCACGAAATCCGCGCCCAGTTGGCGCCGCTCGTCGACCGGGCCCGGACGGAGTCGCTTCCGCTGATCGTGGAGTTCGCCACCCATCGCCTCGGCCCTCACAGCAAGGGCGACGACACCCGGCCGCCGGACTTTCCCCGCTTCGACTGGTACGCCGCCTACCAGGCCGCGCACCCCGTACAGTCCGCCGGGATCGAGGCGGAGGCCCGTACCCGGATCGACCGGATCGCGGCCGAGGTCGCCGCCCGTCCGCCGTCCGTCTGGACGCCGGCGTGACGGTCGGCGGGGCGCCCGCGCGCAGGGTGCGGGTCGGTGAGGACCTCAACCGCGCGCTGCACGGGCTCCTCGAGGACGACCCCTCCGTGTACGTCCTGGGCGAGGACCTCCTCGACCCCTACGGCGGCGCCTTCAAGATCACCAAGGGCCTGTCCACCCGCTTCCCCGGCCGCGTGCTCACCACCCCGCTCAGCGAGGGCGCCATCGTCGGCGCGGCCTCGGGGCTGGCGCTGGCGGGCGGCAAGGCGGTCGTGGAGATCATGTTCGCCGACTTCGTGGCGCTCGCCTTCGACCAGATCCTCAACTTCGCCGGCAAATCCGTCACCATGTACGGGACCCGCGTACCCCTCCCGCTGGTGATCCGGTGCCCGTCCGGCGGCCACCGCGGCTACGGCCCCACCCACAGCCAGAGCCCGCAGAAGCACTTCATCGGGATCCCCGGGCTGTCGCTGTTCGAGATGTCGCCCTTCCACGACAACCGGGCCGTGCTCGACCGCATGCTGGCGCTGGGCGAGCCGTGCCTGCTGTTCGAGGACAAGGTGCTCTACACGCGGCGGATGTACGAGGTGGACGAGCTGTTCACGTGGGAGCCGGTGGGCGACGTGGCGGTGGTCCGCCTCGACACCGGGGGACCCGGCGGCCTCGACATCCCCTCCGGCGATCTCGACTACGTGCTGATCACCCCCGGCGGGGTCGCCCACCGCGCGCTGGCCGCCATGCGAACCCTGCTGCTCGACCACGACCTGACCGGCGTCCTGGTGGTCCCCTCGCGCCTGTACCCCTTCGACCCGTCGGAGCTGCTGCCGCTGCTCGGGCGGGCGCCGCTGGTGTGCGTGGCCGAGGACGGCAGCGCGGGCGGCACCTGGGGCGACCACGTGGCCGCCGACCTGCACACCCGCCTCTGGGGCCGCCTGCGGCGCCCGGTCCGGCTGGTCAGCTCGGCGGACAGCGTGATCCCCACGGCCGCCCACCTGGAGCGCGAGGTGCTCGTCCAGGACTCCACGATCCGCCGTGCCGTGCTGGAGGGGTTGGATGGCTGAGATCCGGGTGCCGAAGCTGAACACCAACGACTCGGCGTACGTGCTGCTGGAATGGCTGGTGGCGGATGGCGCGCCGGTGCGGGGGGATGACGTGGTGGCGTCGGTGGAGACGTCCAAGACGGTGGAGGAGCTGGTCAGCGGGCACGACGGGATCCTGGTCCAGCTGATCCCGGCCGGCGCCGACTGCACCCCGGGCCAGCCCATCGCCCACATCACCCCCCACCCCGCACCACCCCCCACCCCACCTCCACCCGCCCCCGCCCCGCTTTCGCCCAGCCCCGCGCCCGCCCCGCCTTCGTTCGCGCTTCCCTCGGCCGTGCCCTCGCTCGCCTCGGGCGCGCTTGCGGCGGTCTCCGGTGACGCCCTGCCCGCTGAAGCGCCGCTGATCACGGCGCCCGCGCGGGCGCTCATCGACGAGCTGGGCATCGACCCCGCCCGCGTGCGCGACCTGCCCGTGAAGGTGGTGCGGCGCGCCGACGTCGAGCGCCTGGCCGCAGCCTGCTCACCCCCGCCCCGCCCGCCGGCATCGCCTGCCACCGAAGGACCCTCGCCGTCCGTGGAGGCCGCCGTCGCGGAGACACCCCCACCGCCCTCGCCCGCCGCCGCGTCACCTGGAGCCGCGCCGGTCGGGGGGAGTGTGCGGGGGTTGAGCGGGAATCAGCAGGCCGTCGGGAGGACGGTGAGCCTTTCGCATCAGACGATCCCCGCCGCCTACACCGCCATCAAAGTGGACGTCGGCAGGGCCACCACAACCGCCCGCGACCTCACCAAGCGCCTGCGCAAGCTCGTCGGCCTGCCCGACCTCCTCATCGCCGCCGTCGCGCGCCTGCACCAGGACTTCCCGCTGTGCTTCGCCACTCTCATGGACGAGGGCACGGCGGCCGTCCCCGACGCCCCCAACGTGGGTGTCACGATCGATCTCGGCACCGGCCTGTACGTGCCGGTCATCCGCGACGCGCACGGCAAGGGGATCGAGGAGATCGCCGGGGAGCTGGCCGGGTTCCGGCGGCTGGCCCAGCGCGGCGGGTTCAGGCAGGAGCACTTCGACGGCGGCAACATCGTCGTCACCCTGCACCACGACCGCGACATCGTCATGGCCATCCCCATCGTCTTCCCGGGCCAGGCGTGCGCCCTCGCGCTCACCTCGCCGCAGCGGGAAGGCGAGCGCACGGTGGCGGTGATCGGGCTGGCCTACGACCATCGGCTGGTCAACGGCAGGGACGCCGTCCTGTTCCTCCAGGCGCTCAAGGAAGCGCTAGAGGCGGCGTCCTTCGAGGGACTGTAAGCCGACCAGGTCGTCGGGGGCGGCGTCGGCGGCGTCGTCCACCAAGGACGGCAGCCGGGACCGGAGCGCCACGACCGCCAGCACCGCCATCGCGACCGCGAACAGGACGTACATCAACCCCACACCCCGCCCCGCCCCGGTCCCGATCAGCGCGCCGACGGTCGAGGCGAGCGGCCCGTCCGGGGCGAGCAGCGGGTCGAACACCGCCGCCCCGTACGGCGCCACGAGCCCGAACCCCAGCGGCAGCGTCGACCAGGCGATCAGCGTGTTCAGCGCGAACACCCGCCCGTGGAAGCGCTGCGGCACCTTCACCTGCACGATCGTGGCGTAGACCCCGTTGAGCAGCGTCACCCACAACGACATCCCGAACGCCCCGAGCCCGATCGTCACCAGATCCGCCCGCAACCCCGTGACCAGGCAGAACGCGGCCAGCGCGAGCGTGCACCAGAGCACCGCCCGCATCCGCCCGTGGCCCGGCCCGCCCCACACCGTCATGGCTAGGCCGCCGAGCAGCACCCCGAGCCCCGACAGGAACGAGATCCGCCCCACGTCCTGCAGCCCCGCGAACGACAGCACCAGCGGCGAGATCATCAGGAAGAGCGGCGACAGGAACACGTTCAGGACCGCGAAGAACAGCAGCATCCGCCGGAACCCGAGCTGCCCCCACGAATACCGGAACCCGGCCACCAGCTCCGTCATGACCGGCTCCTTGCGCCGCCAGGCCATCGTCCGAGGGAAGCGCACCAGCAGCGTCACGGCGATCGCGAACACGTAGCTGACCACGTCCAGGACCAGGATGCCCCCGAGCCCGACGACCGCCATCAGCCCGGCGGCCGCCAGCGGCACGATGAGCTGCGTCATCCCCCCGGCCATCTGCACGATGCCGTTCGCGTGGCCGAGGTGCCGCTTGGGCACGAGCTGCGGCACCGCCGAGCTGTAGGCGAGGCGCTGGAACGTGAGCGCCACCGACAGCAGCGCGAGCAGCGGGTAGATGTGCCAGGTCTGCAGGTTGCCCGTCCACAGCAGCACGCCGAGCAGGAGCTGCGTCCCGAAGGCGGCGAAATCGCCGCCGAGCATCACGGTACGGCGGTCGCTGCGGTCCACGATGGCGCCCGCCAGCGGGGCCACCACCATGCCCGGCACCAGGCCGAGGACGGCGAGCAGGGCGAACTGGGCCAGGGAGCCGGTGGTGAGGTAGATCCAGAGCGGAATGGCGAACTCGGTCAGCGCCGAGCCCATGATCGACACCAGCTGGCCCCCGGCCACGACCAGGAACCGCCGCATGCTGGGTTGCGGCCCCGCGAGCGGCCCTGCGAGCGGGATCCGAGCCGGGGTCGGGCCGGCGGCGGGGGCTGGCCGAGCGGATGAGGCCGGGGTCGGGGCCGGGTCAGGGGGAGTGGTGGGGACCGAGCGTGCGGATGGGGCTGGGGCTGGGGGCGATGGGGTGAGGTGGGAGGTGTCGTGCAGGCGCCAGTTCGGGCCCGAGGCCGGCTCGCCGGTGTCCAGGGAGAGGTGGGTGCGGGTGACGATCTCGGCCAGCTCCTGCGCCCGATATTTCAGGAAAAAGTGTCCGGCCTCATCCAGCTCCACCACCGCGGCCGTCGGACTCAGGAAGTGCCACTCGCGATACCGCTCCTCGAAGTACTCGGTAGCCGGATCCCGCTCACCCGCCACACTGATCACCGGCGCCCGCAACGGCTCCACCGCGCTCTCGAACAGCCCGGTGAAATACTCCTCCGCCGCCTCCGTGTCCTCGCGCATGTTCCTGATGATGTGCCGCGCCTGCCCCGCATCGAGCTCGCTCATGTCGAGCCCCATCGAGGTCAGCCAGTTGGCGTAGCTGCGGTCGCTGCGCAGGTACTCCCGCCGCGCCAGCCGGGACAGCACCGCCAGCACCCGGTTCCCCGGCCGGGCGAACGGGAAGATCGCCCCGATGTAGACCGCTTCGAGCCGCCGCCCGGCCGCCTCCAGCCGCCGAGCGATCGCGACCGTCAGCGCCGACCCGACCCCGCAGTGCCCGTACAGCGCGAGCGGCCCCCGTACCTTCTCCAGGATCTCCCGCACGCACCGGTCGGCCACCTGCTCCAGGGGCAGCCGGTCCTCGTCCAGCCCCACGTCGTGCCCGGGGATCGCGACCGCCCACAGCGCGTGCGTGGCGGGCAGCGCGTCGGCCAGCGGCTGGTAGGCCACCGCGGCGCCCCCGCCGTACGGGACGCACACGTACGTGAGCTCGGCATGGACGCGGCGCGGCGTCAGCTCGTGCAGCAGCCCGCGCGGCCCGGCGGCGCCGCCGTCGGCGAACGCGGCCAGCTCGCGCACCGTCGGATGCTTGAACAGGTCCACCACCGCGACCGGCGACGGGAGCCGCCTGCGCAGGCGCGCCACGACCTTGATGGCCAGCAGCGAGTGCCCGCCGACGTCGAAGAAGTCGTCGTCGATGCCGAAGTCCGCCCCGTCGAGCACCTCCGCCCAGACGGCGCTCACCAGGCGCTCGGTGTCCGTCTCCGGCGCGGTGCGCGTTCCCGCCGGAGCGGCCGAGGGGGCGGGCAGTCGGCGGCGGTCCACCTTGCCGTTGGCCGTGAGGGGGAGGCTCGGGAGGGCGACGAAACGGGCGGGGATCATGTACGCGGGCAGCGTCTCGGCGAGGTGGGCGCGCAGGCGCACCGGGTCCGGATGCGGCGTGACCACGTACGCGACGAGCTGCGCTCCCGTGCCCCGCCCGTCGGTCGTGACCACGCACTCGGTCACGTCGGGGTGGCGGGCGAGATGGGTCTCGATCTCGCCGAGTTCGATCCGGTAGCCGCGGATCTTGACCTGCGCGTCGGCCCGGCCGAGGAACTCGATGACGCCGTCGGCGGCGTACCGGCCGAGGTCGCCCGTGCGGTAGAGACGCTCGCCGGTGCGGGGGTGGGTGCGGAAGGAGGCGGCCGTCCGCTCGGGGTCGCGCCAGTAGCCGGTGGCCACGCCCGCGCCGCCGATGTACAGGTCGCCGGGCACGCCGACGGGGGTGTCCCGCAGCCCGGGGCCGAGGATGTGGAACGTCTGGTTGGCCAGGGGGCGGCCGTACGGGATGGAGGTCCAGGACGGGTCCACCCGGCCGATCGGGTACGAGATGGACCAGATCGATCCCTCGGTGGCGCCGCCCAGGCTGATGACCTCGGCGTCCGGGGCGAGGGCGCGGATGCGGTCGGGGAGCGTCAGCGGGATCCAGTCGCCCGACAGCAGGACCAGGCGCAGGGAGCGAAGGTCGGTGCCCTCGTGCTCGGCGTGGTCCACCAGGAGCTCCATGAGGGCGGGCACGGAGTTCCAGACGGTGACGCGTTCCCGCTCCACGAGGCGGGCCCAGGCGGCCGGGTCCTTGTCGGCGGCCGGGTCGCCCATGACCAGGGTCGCGCCGACGGCCGCCGCGCCGTAGACGTCGTACACGGACAGGTCGAAGCTCAGGGCCGAGAGCGCGAGGAAGCGGTCGGCGGGGCCGACACGGAAGCGCTGGTTGAGGTCGCGGACGGTGTTCAGGGCGGCCTGATGCTCGATCATCACCCCCTTGGGTGCGCCGGTGGAGCCGGAGGTGAAGATCACGTACGCGAGGTCGTCGGGGGAGGCGGGGCAGTCGAAGGGCGGGGCGTCCGCGTCCGGGAGCACCGCGAGCCGGGTCACCCCGTCCGGCCAGGACAGGTTCAGCCAGGGCTGGGTGACGGCGATCGCGCATCCGCCGCGCTCGATCAGCTCGAAGCGCCGCCGGTCGGGCAGGTCGGCGTCGATCGGCAGGTACGCCGCCCCGGCCGCGTTGATCGCCAGCACCGCGACGACCTGCTCCCAGCCCCGCTCCATCACGACGGCCACCAACTGGCCCGGCCCGGCCCCGGCGGTCCTGAGCTCGGCGGCCAGAGCCCGTACCCGGCGGCGCAGCTCCCCGTACGTGATCTCGCCCCCGGGATGCCGCACCGCCACGGCCCCGCTCTCCGCGCCGGCCATGACCGGCTCGTGCAGCAGGCCAGGCGGGCCGAGGTCGACGGCGGTGTCGTTCCAGCGCCGCCGCTCCTCCAGCTCCCGCGGCGTCAGCAGCTCCAGCTCCGACACCGGCGCCGCCGGATCGGCCGCCACCCCCTCCAGCAGCGTGACCAGATGCCCGGCCATGCGCTCGATCCGCTCGGCGGAGAACAGCGCGGTGTTGTAGACGAACAGGAACGCCCCGCCGCCCCCGGTGTAGAGCTCCAGGTCGAACCGGGTCGCCCACACCCCCGGCTCGAACCCCTCCAGCGTCAGCGGCCCCGGCTCCGGCTCGCCGCCGTAGTTCTGCATGGCGAGGATGACCTGGAACACCGGCGACCTGGACGGCTCCCGCGCCACGTTCAGCTCCGACACCAGCCGCTCGAACGGCACCTCCTGGTGCGAGTACGCGTCCGTGGCCAGCTCCCGCACCCGTCCCAGCAGCTCCGCGAACGACGGATCCCCGGACAGGTCCACCCGCATCGCCAGCATGTTGACGAAGCACCCGATCAGGTTGTCCAGCTCGGGCAGCGACCGCCCGGCCACCGGCGAGCCGATCGCCACGTCGTCCTGCCCCGCGTACCGCCCGAGCAGCACCGCGAAGGCCGCCAGCAGCACCATGTACGGCGTCGCGCGGTGCTCCCCGCCCAGCCGGTCCAGCCGCTCGGCCAGCTCGGGGGCGATCGCGAAGCGGTGCGCCGCCCCGTCGTGGGTCAGCTCGGGCGGCCGCGGCGCGTCGGCCGGCAGCTCCAGGGGCTCCAGCCCGGCCAGCCGGTCGCGCCAGTAGCCGACGTCGCCGTCCGCGCGTTCGCGCTGCCAGGCGGCGAAGTCCCCGTACGTGATCGGCAGCTCGAGCGCGGTCCCGCCGGTGCAGAACGCCAGGATCTCGCGCAGCAGGAGGTTCGCCGACCAGCCGTCGGCCGCGATGTGGTGCACGGCCAGCGCCAGCACGTGGTCGTCGGGCGCCAGCCGTACCAGCAGGGCTCTCATGACCGGGCCCGTCACCAGGTCGAACGGCTCCATCAGGAACGGCCCCACCAGCTCCCTGGCCGCCTCCGCCGACCCGGCCGCGGCGACGGTCAGCGGGACCTCGGTCTCGTCCGACACCAGCACGTCCGGCTGCCCGTCCGCGCCGGCGGGGAAGCGGGTGCGCAGCGGCTGGTGGCGTTCGCAGACCCTGCGCAGCGCCGCCGCCAGGACGTCGGGCCGGAGCGGCCCGCGTACCCGTCGCACCAGCGGGATCGTGTAGGTGGCGTTCCCGGGGGCGTACTGCTCCATGAACCACAGCCGCTCCTGCGCGTACGACAGGGGCGGGGGCCGGTCGGCGGGCAGCGCGGGGATGACCGGCCGCGATCCGCCGCGCCTGCGCAGCCGCTGGGTGAGCAGCGCCCGCTGTGCCTGGGTCAGCTCGGTCATGGGCCTTCCTCCGTCAGTCTCATGACCTGCTCGTCGGACAGCCCCGCCACCTCGGCCACCAGCGCCTGCTCGACGGCCTGCGCCAGCGCCGCCACGGTGCGGCGGTCGAACAGCGTACGGATCGGCAGATCCACCCCCGCCAGGGCGCGCAAGCGGGCGGCCACCCGGATGGCGAGCAGCGAGTGGCCGCCGAGGGCGAAGAAGTCGTCGAACGCGCCGATCTTGTCCGCGCCCAGCACCTCCGCCCAGACGTCGGCCACCAGCTCCTCGGCGTCCGTCCTGGGCGGCGTGTCGTCGCTCCCGACCGGAGCGTCCGGCTCGGGGAGCGCGGCCCGGTCGAGCTTGCCGTTGCGGGTGAGGGGCAGCGCGTCGAGCAGCACCCAGCGCGCGGGCACCAGGTACGGCGGCAGCGCCCGCGCGACGTGCTCGGCCAGGCTCCCGGCGCCGGTCTCCCCACGCGGCACCACGTACGCCACCAGGTCGCCCTCTCGCGCGAGCACGGCCGCCTGCCGGACGTCGGGATGGGTGAGCAGGCAGTGCTCGACCTCGCCCGGCTCGACGCGGAACCCGCGCACCTTGACCTGGGCGTCCAGGCGCCCGAGGAACTCCAACCGGCCGTCGCGCCGCAGCCGCACCCGGTCGCCCGTCCGGAAGTAGCGGCCCTCCGGCAGGGTCACGAACGGCGTATCGGGGGCGTTGAGGTAGCCGCGGGCCACGCCGGGGCCGCCGACGTACAGCTCGCCGGGCGTGCCCGGCGGGGTGGGCGCCCCGTGGCGGTCGAGGACCCGGACGGGGGTCGCTTCCACCGGGCGGCCGATCGGCGGGTGCGGGTCCCCGCCCTCCAGTTCCGCGTGCGTGGCGATGATCGTCGCCTCCGTGGGGCCGTACGTGTTGACCAGCCGCACCCGGTCGCCGAAGCGTTCGCGCCAGCGGTCCACGGCCTGCGCGCGCACCTGCTCGCCGCCGAGGATCACCAGGCGGAGCCCGTCCGGCCAGGGGATCTCGTCGATCAGGTCCACCAGGTGGTGGAAGTAGGCGGTGGGCAGGTCGAGCACGGTGACGTCGGGCCGCCGGGCGAGCAGGTCGGGCAGGGTGGCGCCGCCGCCGGGCAGCAGCTCGACCGTGGCGCCCGCGGCCAGCGCGGGGAAGATCTCCTCGGCGTGGGTGTCGAAGCTAAGCGAGGCGAGCTGGACGACGCGGTCGCCGGGACGCAGTCCGTACGCGGTGCGCATCCACCGGACCCGCTCGGCCAGCCCGGCGTGCTCGACGGCGACACCTTTGGGGGTGCCGGTGGAGCCCGAGGTGTAGATCACGTACGCCAGGCCGGGCCGGCGTTCCCCGGCGCCCGGTCCCGGCTCGATCCCCGCCGTGACGACGAGGGACGTCCCCGCGGCCATCGCGCGCAGGCGCTCCGGCGGGTACTCGGGGTCCAGGGGCACGTAGGCGGCGCCCACCCGCCAGATCGCCAGCATGGCCACCACCGCCTCGACCGAGCGGCCCGTCCGGAGCCCGATCAGGTCCCCTTCGCCCGCGCCCCGCCCGGCCAGCTCACCGGCCAGCCGCGCCACCCGCCGCTCCAGCTCGGCGTACCTCACGGCCTCGGCGCCGCAGCTCACGGCCACCTCGCCGGGGTGCGCCGACCCCGACTCGGCGATGAGCCCTCCGACGGTCCCCACGCTGCCCAAAAGAGGGCCCGCCGGAGGGCGGTCCAGCGACGCGAGCAGGGCCTCGTCGGACGGCGTCAGCACGGGCAGGCGCGACAAGGGCACCTGCCGGTTGCCCGGGTCGGCCACCCCCCGCAGCACCACCGCGAACCGCTCCGCCAGCTCCGCCACCGTCTCCGCGTCGAACAACCCCGCGTCGTACCCGAACGCCACCCGCAGCCGCCCGGGCGACCGCCACGCCTCCACGGTCAGGTCGAACTTGGCCTGCCGGTACCCGTCGTCGAAGAACGACATCCGCACCGGGCCGAGGCGGTCGCGTTCGCCGTCGGCGGTCTGGCTGTTCAGGGTGAACAGGGTCTGGAACATCGGCTTCCTGGCCAGGTCCCGTTCCACGTCCAGCTCGGCCAGCAGCTGCTCGAACGGCACGTCGTGATGGGCCATCGCGTCCAGGACCGTCCTGCGCGTCCGGGCCAGCAGCTCCTCCAGCGCCGGGTCACCCGACAGGTCGCCGCGCAGGACGAGCGTGGTGCTGAGGTAGCCGATGAGGGGCTCCAGCTCCACCCGGTCCCGGCCCGCCGTCGGCGACCCGACCAGCACGTCGTCCTGCCCCGTGTGCCGGGACAGCAGGACCTGGTACGCCGCCAGCAGCACCATGAAGAGCGTCACCCGATGCCGGCGAGCCGTCGACTCCAGCTGGGCGAGCAGCTCGCCCGGCACCTCCAGCAGGTGGAAGTCGCCGCGCGTCGCCCCCGGGCTGTGCGGTCGGTCCGTGCGCAGGTCCAGGGTGGGCGGGTCGGCAAGCTGGGCGCGCCAGTAGCCGAGGGCCGCGCCGCGGTCCTGCTCCCGCCGCCACCCGGCGACGTCCCCGTGCTGCACGGCCAGCGGTGCGAGCTCGGCGGAGGCGTACAGGGCGGCCAGGTCGTCCAGGAAGACGGTGATCGACCAGCCGTCGGCCATGATGTGGTGCAGGACGACGCAGAGCACGTGATCGTCCGGGCTGAGCCGGACGAGCGTGACGCGCAGCGGCGGCGCGGCGCCCAGGTCGAGCGGGGCGTTCGTGCGGGCGGCGACGAGCGCGCGGGCCTCGGCCTCGTCGCGGGCTGCCAGCCGCTCGATCCCGGCGGGCGCGGGCCGCTCGACCACGGCCACCGGCCGCCCGTCCACCTCGGGGAAGCGGGTCCGCAACGACTCGTGCCTGGCGATCAGCCCGGTCAGCGCCCGCTCCAGCGCCGTCTCGTCGAGCGGGCCCTGGAGCCTGCGCACGATGTACATGTTGTACGAGGCGTCGGCGGGATCCAGGCGGTGCAGGAACCACAGGCGTTCCTGGGCGGGGGAGAGCGGCGGCAGCGTGCCGGCCGGGCGCGGCACGAGGGGGCTGCCCGGCTCGCCCGCGAGCTCGTCCAGCGTCGCGGCGAACCCGGCGACCGTGGGATGCGTGAACAGCTCCCGCAGCGGCGCCGCCGTCCCCGCCGCCGCCAGCCGGGCGATCACCCGGGTGGCCAGCAGCGAGTGGCCGCCGAGCGCGAAGAAGTCGTCGTCCGCGCCGAGGTCGCCGGTGCCCAGCACCTCGGCGAAGATCCGCGCCACCTGCCGCTCCCTCGCGGTGACCGGCGCGCCGCCCCGGCCCGCCGCCGGCCGCGCGGGCTCGGGCAGCGCCCGCCGGTCCACCTTCCCGTTGGGGGTCAGCGGCAGGGCCTCCAGGGGCACGACGACCGAGGGCAGCATGTACGAGGGCAGCCACTCGGCCGCCCGCTCCAGCAGATCGTCCGGGACGGCGGGCACCACGTAGGCCACCAGGTCGCCGCCCCGCACCACCACGGCGGCCCGTCGCACCCCCGGGTGCCGCTCCAGGGTGGCCTCGATCTCGCCCGGCTCGACCCGGTGCCCCCGCAGCTTGACCTGGCCGTCCCCGCGCCCCAGGAACTCCAGCGTGCCGTCGGCCAGCCACCGCACCCGGTCGCCCGTCCGGTACCACCCGTCCGGGAACGCCTCCGGCGGCTCGCCCGGCGAGCGCAGGTAGCCGAGGGCCACCCCGGCGCCGCCGATGACCAGTTCCCCGGGGACGCCGATGGGCGCGGTCGAGCCGGAGCGGTCGAGCACCCGTACCGTGGTGTTCGCGAGCGGTCGCCCGATGCTCACCCGGTCGGGGGAGGGCGGCACCTCCCAGGCGGTGGACCAGATCGTGGTCTCGGTCGGCCCGTACATGTTGAGCAGCCGCCCCACCCGCCTGCGCAGCCGCCTGGCCGGCGCGAGCGGCAGCGCCTCGCCCCCGGCCAGCGCCACCAGCCCCGACGGGTCCAGCCCGGCGGACAGCAGCATGCTCCACCCCGACGGCGTGGCCTGCACGTGGGTGACCCCGGACGCGCCGATCAGCCGGGCCAGCGCCACCCCGTCGCGCACGGCGTCGTCGCCGGCCAGCACCAGCCGCCCGCCCGTCACCAGCGGCAGGTACAGCTCCAGCCCGGCGATGTCGAACGACAGCGCCGTGCTGCCCAGCCACACGTCCTCCGGGCGGGAGCCGAGCAGCCGTTCCATCGCGGCCAGCAGGTTGACCAGCGCGGAGTGCGGCACCGCCACCCCCTTGGGCGTGCCGGTGGAGCCCGAGGTGTGCAGCACGTACGCGGGGGCACCGGCCGCCGCCTGTGATGCGGCGAAGGCCGCCTGGGGGGCGGGCTCGATCCGTTCGACGTGCTCGGGCAGGGGTGCCGACGGGCCGGCCAGCGCGGCCCGCACGCCCGCCTGCGCGAGCATGGCCGCGACGCGCCCGGCGGGCAGCGCCGGGTCCACCGGCAGGTACGCGGCCCCCGCCATCATGACGCCCAGCAGCGTCCCCGGCAGCTCGGCCGAGCGCGGCAGGCACACCGCCACCACGGACCCCGGCCCCGCCCCGCGCGCACGCAGCCCCGCCGCGACCAGCCGGGCCCGGGCGGCCACCTCGGCATAGGTGCGCGCCTCCCCGGAGCACTCCACTGCCACGGCGTCCGGCCGCAGCTCCGCCTGCCGCAGGAACAGGTCCACGACCGTGCCGGACGGGACGCCGGCCGCGGTGTCGTTCCAGGAGTCCAGCAGCTCGCGTTCCTCGGGCGGCAGCACCTCCAGCTCGGACACCCGCGCGCCGGGACTGCGGACGACGGAGCCCAGCAGCGCGAGGAAGCGCGCCGCCAGCCGCTCCACCGTGCCCCGCGAGAACAGCTCGGCGCTGTGGACGAACGCACCGCGCAGCCCGCCGCCGTCCGGCCACAGGTCCACGCGCAGGTCCACCATCGCGGGCGGCGTCCCGTGCGGGAACGGCTCGCTCGTCAGCCCGGCGAACGTGGCGGCCTCGCCGTACCCGACCGCCGCGTTGTGCAGCCCGAACATGGTCTGGAACAGCGGCGTGCGGCTGAGGTCGCGTTCGATGTCCAGCGCCGACAGCACCCGCTCGACGGGCGTCTCGCCGTGCGCCATCGCCTCCAGCACGGTCCGGCGGGTGCGTCGCAGCAGCTCCGTGAACGCCGGATCGCCCGACAGGTCGCCCCGCAGCACCAGCGTCGAGGCGAACAGCCCGACCATCGGCTCCAGCTCCGGCCGGCTCCGCCCGGCCGTGGGCGTGCCGACCACGATGTCGTCCTGCCCGGTGTGGCGGGCCAGCAGCGCCTGGTACGCGGCCAGCAGCACCATGAACAGCGTGCACCGCTCCGCCCGGGCGAGCCGCGCCAGCGCCGCCACGAGCGCGGGGTCGAGGTCGAACCAGGTCTCCCCGCCCGCGCTGCCCCGCCGGGCCGGGCGCGGCCGGTCCGCCGGCAGGTCCAGCGGCGCGGCCCCGTCGAGCCTGGCCGTCCAGTGGTCCACGTCCGCGTCCGCCTCGCGCTGCGCGTCGGCGTACTCGGCGTAGGTCGTGGCCAGCTCCGGCAGCCGGGCGGGGGTGCCGTCCAGGCGGGCCGCGTAGCACCTGGCCAGGTCGTCCATGAGCACGTTCAGCGACCAGCCGTCGCCGATGATGTGGTGCAGGACGACGCACAGCACGTGGTCGCCGGGGGAGAGCCGGACCAGCGTCACGCGCAGGGGCGGCGCGGAGCCCAGCTCGAAGGGGGTGTTCGCGCGCTCTTCGAGCAGCCGCGCGGCCTGCTCGGGCGTGTCCAGGGTGACGCGCTCGACCGGTACGGGGCCGGGCGGCTCGACGATCGCGACCGGCTGCCCGTCGTGGTCGGGGAAGCGGGTGCGCAGCGATTCGTGCCGCGTCACCACGTCGCCGAACGCGCCGGTCAGGGCGTCGGCGTCGAGCGGGCCGGAGATCCGCCGCACGACGGCCACGCGGTAGGCCGGGTCGGCCGGGTCGAGCCGGTGCAGGAACCAGAGCCGTTCCTGGCCGAGGGAGATCATGCGCGCAGCTCGCTGACCGCCGCCGCCACCCCGGCGACCGTCGGATCGTCGAGGAACACGTCGAACGGCACCTCGACGCCGAGCCGTTTCCTGATCCGGGCGCCGATCTGGGTGATGGTCAGCGAGTGGCCGCCGAGGTCGTACAGGTCCTCGTCGGGGGCGAGCTCCTCGATCCGCAGGACCTCCATCCAGATCTGGCGTATCTGCTCGACCAGCTCGCCGTCCACCGTCCCCGCCGTTGCATCCGGTACGGGGGCCTCGACCGGCGCGGGCGCCGCCATCGGCGCGGCGGTGGGCAGGGGCAGGTCGGCGAGCCGGAGGCCGGGGTCGGCGGCGAGCACGGCCCGCAGGTGCTCCCCGGCCCGCTCGACGTGCTCGCGCCCGATGACGTCGGGGCTGTGGTGCAGGGTGAGCCGGAGCCCGTCGTCGCCGTCCACGGCCTGCAGGTGCAGGACGTTCCTGACCATGTGGTTGGACATCTTCCACTCGGCCACCACGCCCAGCCCCGGGAAGACCACGTCGGCCGCGCGCCGCCGGAAGCTGATCGACACCGGTGCCAGCGCGGGGCGCGGCCGGATGCCGCCCGCGGCCCTGGCCGCGGGGATGTCGCGGAAGCGGTTCAGCTCGCGCAGCCGCGCCCGCAGGTCGTGGGCCAGCTCCGCGAGCGTGGTGTCCGGCGTGGGCGCGGAGTAGAGCGGTAACTCGGTGGCGAACAGGCCGATGTGCTCCCTGGTCTCCGGCCGCCGGGTGGACATGGCGACCGCGACCGCCGGCTCGGCGTTGCCGTACCGGAAGAGCAGGGCGTGCACGGCAGCCAGGAACAGCTCGAACCGCGTGACCCCGACCCCCTCCCAGCCGGACATCTCGCCCGTCAGGTCGAGCAGGACCGTCTCGCCGCGGCCGGCCGTCCGCGCGGTCCCGGCCATCCCGTCGATGACCACCGTCGGCCGGTCGCGCCAGTGCTCGTGCCAGTACGCCGCGGCCTCGGGCGGGATCGTGGCGGCGGCTCCGTACGGCATGGGCAGCGGCGGCAGGGGCCCGCCCGAGTACGCCGCCGCCAGGTCGCGCACCAGCAGGTCCTTCGACATGCCGTCGAACACCAGGTGGTGCCCCACGAACAGCAGCAGATGCCGCGCCGGCCCCACCTCCGCCAGCGTGAACCGCGCCAGCGGCCCCCGCCCCAGGTCGAACGGCCGCGCGATCTCCTCGCGGAGCAGGTCGTCCGTGTCCGCCGCCCCGGCGAACGCGACCGGCGGCCGGTCGGCGGCGGGGACCAGGTGCAGCTCCCCGTCGCGGTCCTCGAACGCGCACCCCAGCACCGGGTGGCGGGCGAGCACCGACTCGCACGCCTTCAGCATCGCCCCCCGGTCCAGCGGGCCGTCGAACCACAGGGCGAACGGCATGTGGTACGCCGTGCCGCCGCCGTGCATCATCTCGGTGATCCACATGCCGTGCTGGGCCTGCGATGCCAGGACCATCGTCACTCCTCTGCCATACGGCGCAGTTCCCGCTTGATGACCTTGCCCGCGGCGTTCCTGGGCAGGGCGTCCAGGGTGAGCAGCACCGTGGGCAGCTCGTGCCCGGCCAGCCGGGTGCTCAGGAAGGCCCGCACGTCGCTGAGCGCCAGCGGCCCGGTGGCCACCACCGCGGCGGCCACCGCCGTGCCCATCACCGGGTGCGGCACCCCGAACACCGACGCGTCCGCCACGGCCGGGTGCTCGTGCAGCGCCGACTCGACCTGGATCGTCGAGACCTTGAACGCGCCCGACTTGATCACGTCGCTCTCCCGGTCGACGAGGTACAGGTAGCCCTCGTCGTCGAGGCGGCCGAGATCGCCCATGCGCACCCAGCCGTCCTGGAACGCGCTGTCTTTGCCGGGGCCGTAGTAGGCGCGGGGATGGGCGGCGGCGCGTAGCCACACCTCGCCCGTCTCGCCGGGCGCCACGGGGGTGCCGTCCGCGTTCGCGATCCTGAGCCGGGAGCCGCCCGCCGCGCGGCCGAGCGAGCCGGGCCGGTCCGCGTCGTAGATCATGATGGTCTGAGCCGGGGCGGCCTCGGTGGAGGTGTAGTAGTTGGCGACGGTCGCGTTCGGGAACACGGCGGTCAGGCCGGCGGCGATCGACGGGGGCAGCGCGGCGGCGGCCGAGCCGAGCAGCAGCACGCTGGACAGGTCGTGGCGGTCCTGCACGCGGGCGTTGAGGAGCTCGGCGGCCATCGCGGGGACGACGAAGACGGTGCCGGCCGCGTACTCCTCGATCAGGGCGGCGAAGCGGGCCGGGGTGAAGAGCGGGAGCGTCACCACCGCAGGGGCGGCGGTGAGGGAGTGGAGCAGCATCACCTGGCCGGCGTTCGTGCCGATGGGGAAGGCGTGCACCAGATGCCGGGAATGGGCGAACGGGCGGCGCTTGGGGTGGACGGGAGGGGAGGTCAGGTTCGCGTGGGTGGCGGCGACACCCTTGGGCCTGCCCGTCGTGCCGGAGGTGTAGAGGATCTGGGCGAGCGAGAGCGGATCCGGGGCCTCCGTCTTCTCGCGGACGGCGGGTCCCGACAGGAGCGTTGCCAACGGGATGAGGGCCGGCCCCGGTGGGAGCGCCGGGCCCCCGCCGCCGTGGACGACCGTCGTCGCCCCGCAGTCCTCGATCATGTACGCCAGCTCCGGCGGGGCGAGCCGGTCCGAGAGCGGCACCGCCACGCCGCCCGCCTTCAGCACGGCCATCCAGCTCACCGCGTAGTCCAGCCACTCGCGGGCGCCGAAGACCAGCGCGACCCGATCGCCCTTGAGCGGTCCTGGGAGCGCGCGGGCGGCGGCGGTGGAGCGCTCGTCCCACTCCGCCAGGGTCAGGCTGCCCTGGCCGGCGACGATCAGCGCGGTGTGGTCGGGATCGGTGGCGGCTCGGGACGTCAGGAGATCGGGCACTGGAAGGGCCGACGGAACCACCCCCAGAATTTTTTTCGTCGTGCCGCTTGACGCTAGAAAAAATGCACACACGCGTCAAGCCCTTACCTATAGGCGCTTGCCGACGTCTGGCACCGCGTGACACACTCGCCCCGGATTCCCCGACGAGGGAGGGTTCACCAGGTGCTGATGGATGGGGAGCTTCGCGAACGGCTCGCCGACATGATCGCCAAGGCCGCCGACGGGGCGGTCGATCCGGCCGAGGTGCTGTCCGGGCAGACCCGGCTGAGCGATCTCGGCGTCACTTCTCTGGCCTACTTACGACTGATCGACGCGGTGGAGGCCGAGTTCGGGGTGGAGCTCGACCCCACGGCCATCGACAGCCTGGACGCGCTGGTGGACTACGTCCGGCTCCATGGCTGACCCCGGTGAGGTGCCGGCCAGGGACGGGCCGCTGACCTGGGGGCAGCAGGACATCTGGCGGGCGGTCGTCGCCGCCGCGCCGCAGGAGCGCTACCTCAACATCGCCCGGGTCTTCGCCGCGCCCAAGCGTCCGGTGAGCGTGGAGCGCGCCGCGCTGGCCCTCGAACGGCTGGTCGCCCGGCACGAGTCGCTCCGCACCCGGCTCACGGGGCCGCGCGACGCGCCGCTCCAGCGGGTCTGGCCGTCCGCGTGCCCGCCGTACGAGGTGGTCGAGTCGGGGCCGACCGAGCCGGGGCCGGTGGAGTCGATGGCGGTCGGTTCGGGGGAGCTTGGCTCTGGGACGGTCCGGTCGGTTCGGGCCGAGGAAGTGAGCCCGGTTCCCGCCGGGGAAGTGAGCTCGGTTCTGGCCGAGCGGCTGGCGGCCGAGCCGTTCGCTTACTGGGAGGAGTGGCCGCTGCGGGTGGCGTTCGTGGTGGCCGGGGGATATGTCCGGCACATCGTCCTGGTCCTCTGCCATCTCGCCGCCGACGGCCACGCGGCCGAACTCGTGGTCAAGGACTTCCGCCTGCTCCTGATCCGGGACTCCCTGCCACCCCTGCGCAGCGCCCCACCCCGGGAGCTCGCCGCCTGGGAGCACTCGCCCGAGGGGAGGCGGGTGTCGGGGGAGGCGATCGGGTTCTGGCTGGAGGAGTACGCCCGGATGGACCCCGTGCCGCCGTCTTCGCACGTACCGGGGGAGCCGCGGTTCGTGGAGACCACCATGCGCTCGCCCGCGCTGGCCGCCGCCGCGCAGGAGGTCGCCGCGCGCAACCGGGTCAGCTCCTCGACGGTGCTGCTCGCGGGCGCGATGCGGGTGGCCGGAGGGCTGACCGGGCAGCGGTTCTGTGGGATGCGGGTGATCGTGAACAACCGCTTCGCGGCCGGGCGGCGCGACGTGGTGTCCACGGTCTCGCAGGAGGCGCTGGTGGTGCTGGACCTGCGTACGGAGTCCTTCGACGCGCTGGTGCGCCAGGCGTGGGGGACGGCGCTGCGGGCGTACCGGCAGGCGCAGTACGACCCGTACGCGATGGAGGAGGCGGTCAGCCGGGTGGGGCCGGGGATCCGGTCGTTCGGCTGCTTCAACGACCAGCGGCTCGTCCAGGAGGACGGCCAGGTCGCCGTTCTGGAGGGCAAGACCGAGGTGGCCAGGACGGACGCGATGGACCGCAACATCTGCGACTTCCGCCTGCACGTCGGCGGCGAGCCGGGCCGCATGGAGGTCTCCTGCTACGCCGACACCGCCCTGCTGCCCCCACCGGGCATCGAACAGTACCTGCTGGACCTGGAAGCCCTGATCGTGGAGGCGGCCCGTACATGAGCCTGTACGCGGAGGCGACGTCGTGCGCGCAGGGGGAGGAGCTCCGCTTCCGGCTCCTCGACGACGGCGGCGGCCCGATCGTGGTGGAGGACGTGCCGTCGGGCCGGGTCGTCATGGAGGACGTCTCCTCCGGCGGCCGCTCCTGGACCCTGAAGGTAGGCGACGACTGGCCCAGCTCCCTCTATCGAGCCATTTATCACGACACCAGCGCATATTTCGTCGTACGTAGCTCCGTGCCCGCTTCGCCCATCCTCGTGTCGATCCCGTTCCCCACCTGGGAGGCGTACAACCGGCCCGGCGTCCCCGGCGAGGGCCTCTACCAGTCGGAGCAGCCCGACCGCGCCGTCAAGGTCACCTTCGACCGGCCGGGCGCGGGGCCGCAGATCGAGGAGTGGGAGCTCGGCCTGCTCCGCTGGCTCGGCCCGGCGGGCTACACCGTCGACTACTGCTCGGGCCTGGACCTGCACGGCGGCCTCGACCTCCTCTCCCGCTACCGGCTCCTGGTCATCAACGGCCATGACGAGTACTGGTCGTGGGAGATGCGGGACGCGGCGGAGGCATTTGCCCGCCGTGGCGGAAATATCGCCATATTCTCCGGCAACACCTGCTGGTGGCAGGTCCGCTTCGAGGACGACCTCCGTACCATGGTCTGCTACCGCGACGCCACCGCCGACCCCATGGCCGCCACCGACCCCGGCAGGGTCACGGTCGAATGGCCGAGCGACCCCGTCAACCGGCCCGAGAACACCCTCACCGGCCTCACCTTCAGGAACGGCGCCGGCTGCTGGGTGGACTCGCGCGTCATGTCCGAGGAGTCCTACACCGCCAGATTCGCCGGCCACTGGGTCTTCGAGGGAACGGGGCTCGCGGACGGCGACACGTTCGGGAGAGGCGCGATCGGCTACGAGACGGACGCGGCCGACCTGGAATGGGTGGCCGGCGTCCCCCGGGCGACCGGCCGCGACGGCACACCCCCGTCCTTCGTCGTCCTCGCCACGGCCGACCTGTCCCACTGGCGCCGCTACGGCAAGGGCGGGGCCGCCACGATGGGCCTCCACCGCCTCGGGGCGGGCACCGTCTTCAACGCCGGCACCATCAACTGGGGCAACACCCTCGACGACCCGGCCCTGGCCACCATCACCCGCAACATCCTCAACCGCCTCTCCCACCCACCCACGACTCCCACCTGGGACCCCATCGGCCCCACCCCCGCACCCGCTTCCCCACCTCCGGCCCTCACCCCAGGCCGGGCTCCCGCGCCGCCTTCGGCATCACCGGCTTCCACGCCACACCCGGCGACCAGGTCGGCTTCAGGACCTCCGGCTCCTATGCCACGTCCGGCCTCCGCGTCGGGGGACGTCGAGGCGAGCGGTGCCTTCGTGCGGGCGCTCGTGTGCTGCGAGAACCGTCTCTACGCCGCATGCTGGGACGGGAGCCTCGCCGTCAGGGACGTATGCGGCCAGAACCTCCCATGGCAGACGATCGACGAGACCGACGCGATCGCGCTCGCCGCCCCCCGGGAAGCGCACGGCGGCCCGCCCGCCGGGCTGTACGGCGTCGCCCCCGACGGCACCATCCGTTACCGCGACCCCGTGCCGGCTCCGAAGCCGTGGCGGGACGTCAGCCGGGCGCCAGAGGGCACCATCGCCCTGGCGGTCGTGGACGAAGGGCTGTTCGCCGTCACCTCCGGGGACGAGCTGTGGCACTTGCCCATCAGGCGGCTCGGCGTCCACGACTGGAGGAGCGTCGGCCCGGCCGCCGGTGCGGTGAGCCTGACCGCGATGAACGGCCGGCTGTTCGCCGTCTCGGCCGACCGGATCCTCGTACGGACGGCCGAGCGACACGAGGCCGGTTGGCACGACCTTGGCCCCGCCGAAGGGCACACCGTCGTAGCCGCCACCGCAGGACGGCTCATCGGCGCGGCACCCGACGGCGCCCTCCGCTGGCGATCACTGCCGTAGAGCAAGCGCCGACCACCGTCGCCAAGCCTGCCAACGAGCGGCCGCCCTGCGGATCGGCCCATCACGTGGATGCGATGTTCGGCCTGGACCTCAGACCACTTCTACCCCGTCCCGAGCGCCGGGCCGGCCACGCCCCGCCTCGAAGGCTGAATCACCTTCGCCGCCCTCGCCCGGACGGCGCGGCGCATCCGCCAGGGCGCCCTGGTCACCAGTGTTCGCTACCGGCACCCGGCCGTGCCGGCCAACGTGGCCGCCACCCTCGACATCGTCTCCGGGGCCGGCCGGAGCGAGGAGGAGTCCGCCAAGCTCAGTCGTACAGCCACGAGGCCAGGAGACGGCTGAGTCTTGGCATGACGATCCAGGTCATGAGTGCGGTGAGGACGGGCAGGAGCAGCGCGAACCGCAGCGGTGGTGGGAGCGGGGACAGGAGCGGTTCGGCGATGGTGGTGATGGCGAGCAGCAGGATGTAGAGGGCCGTGAGGGTGATGAGCCAGGTCTTCCAGCGGGCGGGCGGGCGTACGACCTGGCCGTCGGTGGGTGCGAACCAGCCGTCGAGGCCGGTCAGGTCGCGTTCGAGGGGCGGCGAGTCGACCAGGTCGGCCGACTCGGCGATCAGGACCGCGCGGTCGGGTGAGGATCTCCAGGCGGCCAGCCGCTCGGCATCGGCGAAGCGGTAGACGATCGCGTACTCGCCGCCTCCCTCGGATGGGGGGATGACCGTCATGCCCTGGCTGCCGTGCGCGGCGGCCAAGGAGCGGACGCGTTCGAGGAAGGCCTCGAACTCCTGCTCTCTGCCCGCCCGCACGCGTCGGGTGACCAGGACGATCATGGCAGCAGGTCGGTGACCAGGGTGACGGCCTCGTGCAGCTCGCGCCGATCCTGGTAGCGGCTGAAGTGGACGCCGTCGGGGGTGACCAGGGCCTTGGCGCCCAGGTGTTCGGCGAACAGCCGCACATGCTCGAGGGGGTCGGGGGTGAGCACCGGGTCGTCGATGGCGGCCAGCACCCGGAACTGCCCGGCGGCGCGACGGATGCGGTCCCAGTCGAAGCCATCCTGGAAGAACGGGGCGAGTTGGTCGTAGCCGACCTCGTGGGCCATGGAGGCGACCAGCACGACGCCGGCGTAGGGGCCCTCGCGGCCGACGTCGTGCTGCTGTAGCAGGCGGAGCAGGTTGACGCCGCCCAAGCTGTGCCCGACCAGGACGGTGTCGCGGGGGTCGTCCACCTCGGCGGTCACGGCCTTGAGCCAGGGTCCGGGCTGTGGCGCCTGAGGGTCGGGCATCTGCGGGACCCGCACGTCGTGAGGGCTCAGCTCGGCGGCCAGGTGGCCGTACCACGCCTGGTCGGGGGAGCTGGCGTATTCGTGCGAGATGACGACACGGCTCATGAGGTTCCAATCGAATCGCTACGTTTCGTTTCGATTGAAAGGTAGGCTACGGTGATCTACATGTCAACCGAGCGCAGGGGCGGGCGCACCCGCAGCCCCGAGGCCCACCAGGCGGTCCTGACCGCCGCCGCCGAACTGCTGGAGGAGCACGGCTACCAGACCCTGACCATCGAGAAGATCGCCGCGCGCTCCGGGGTCGCCAAGAGCACCATCTACCGGTGGTGGCGCTCCCGGCCTGAGCTGGTGATGGAGGCCTATACCCAGACCGTCGACCGGCGGATGCCCGAGCCCGACACCGGATCGGTGCAGAGCGATCTCACCGTCTTCGTCACCGAGCTCTATCGGGTGGTGAAGCATCCACTGCGCGTCCGCACGCTGCGCGGGCTGATGGCCGAAGCCCAGCTCGACGAGGACTTCCGCGAACCGTTCCGCGCCTGGGTGAACAGCCGCCGCGCGATCGTAGCCCACCTCCTGGAACGAGGCGTCGAACGCGGCGAACTCGACCCCGGCCTGGACGTCGGCCACGCGACGGACCTGATCTTCGGACCGTTCTGGTACCGGCTGCTCGTGGAACACGAACCACTCGACCCCGCCGACGCGGCGGCCCACGTGACCCGACTGATCAAGGGACTCAGACGAACACAAGGGTCAGAGGCTGAATGACAAGGTCGGCTTGCTCCAGCGGACCACTTGCCCGGCGGAGCGATCCCCGCCTAAGAGCGGTCGCTCTCGTAGGCCAGCCACTGCGCGAACGTGTGCAGCCCGTAGTCCGGCGTCACACTCTCCCGCCACCCCAGCTCGACCCCCGCCCGCTCGACGTTCACCAGCGGCCCGGGAGGCTCGTCGGACGTCTCGACGTCCATCGGACGCACCGCCTGTGACACCGCCTCGGCCAGCTCACTCATGCGCAGCCGCTTCCGGTTGGCGACGTTGTACACGCGCCCCGCAACCCCCCGTTCCAGCGCGGCCAGCACCGCCCCGGCGACGTCCTGTACGTGCACCAGCTGCACCGGACGCCCGGAGACAGGCGCGGGACGGTTGAGCGACGACCTCAGCACCAGGTCCGCCACCGGCCCGAGCTGAGGCATCCCGGGGCCGTACGGCTCACCCAGCCGCAGCACCACCGCTCCCGGCGCGGCCGCCTCCACCTGCAGCAGGGCCCGCGACACCGGCGTGGCGGCGGGAGACACGGGCGTCTCCTCGTCCACCCACTTCCGCTGCGGATAGACGTGGACCGAGCTGAGCAGCACCCCGCTCCGCCCGCCCGCGAAGGCCGCCCGCGCGAGCCGCAACTCCTCCTCCGGGTCGGCGTCCGGGGACCAGCCGAGGGCGCACACGTGCACCACCGGCACGCCGGAGTCCCCGGCGGCGGCGAGACGGAGGCCCCGGTCGGTGAGCGCGTGCGCCAGGTGCTCCCGGACGAACGTCTCGGCACCGCTCACGGCCACCGTCGCAGACGGCCCCAGGGCCGCGATCGAGGGGATCGGGGGCGGCGAGGTCACGGAGCGTGGCGAGCGATCCGCCGGGCCCGCCCCAAGGCCTGCCTCCAGGCCCGACCGCGCCACCTCGTGCAGTTCCGCCGACAGCCGCCCCAGCTCCCGCCCCGAGAGCTCGTGGCACAACCCGCCCGCCCCCATCGTGGCCAGCGCCTCGTCCACGACCCGAGCGTCCCCCAGCCCTCGGCCCCCGCCCACGACCTGGGCGTCTCCCGGCTCGCGCCCACGATGCACGACCCCCATCGTGTACGCCGTCAGCCACAGCGCCCCATGCGCCCCCGCGCCCGCCCGCGCCACCAGCGCGCCCGCGTCGATCCCCAGGCCCGCCAGATAGTCCTCGCACCGCAGATCCCGCCACCGCCCCGACCCCGGCACCCGTACGGCGCACTGCGCGACACCCCGCTTGAAGAACGGGATCACCGGCAGATCGTCCAGCACGGCGTCCTCGCCCAGCCCCGCCAGCGGGTCGTCGGTGAAGAAGCACGGCGAGCGGCGCACCCCCTGGAAGTCGTTGTCCACCAGGCTCGCCAGGTCCTCGTGCTCGGCCAGGCTGGGCACCGCCACGAACACCGGCACCCCGGCCTGCCGCAGGTACCGCCCCATGAGCACATCGTCGGGCCACGTGTCGCCCCGGCCCGCGGCCCACTCCACGTACCCCTCGGCGACCTCCTTGGGCAGCAGCAGGGCGGCCACCGGCGTGTACTCGCCCGCCCCCGCCACCCAACGCGCCCCGGCCAGCGCCCCCTGGCGTACGGCGGCGCCGTTGCGCGAGTTCCAGAACGCGAACAGGGCGAGCGCGGCGTGCGGCATGGCGCGGGCGGCGCGCTCGGCCCGTTGGAAGAACGTGCTGGAGAGCACCATGTCGTCGTGCAGGAGGAAGTGGTGGGTGGAGTCGCCGGGGATGCTCGACCAGGCCAGCAGCGAGGTGCGGAACGCCGAGGGCCGGCCCCCCGGATCGGGGTCGGTGACGACGTCGAGCACGCCCCCGGCCAGCCGCGCGGCCGCCTCCCTGCGCTGGGGATGCGCCATCACGGCCCCGCTCAGCCGCACGCCCCGATTCACGTCCCCAGGCATGCGCCTACCGTGAGCTCGCCCGACTCGACGAGGTCAAGGGCGTCGCGCCGGTCCGCGCCCTCCCACCGCACGTCGCGTAGCACCAGCAGCCCCGACCCGCAGGCCACCAGCACGCCGCCGGTCCCGGTCGACCACACGGGCGCGAGCACGGTCCCGGCCGGTTCCGTGCCGCTGAGCTCGATGAGGTCTGCCCCAATGAGATCTGCGCTGTGGACGTACAGCCGCCGCCCGGAGACGGACGTGAACGCCCCCGGATAGGGCGGGGCCAGCGCGCGTACCCAGTCGTAGAGGTCGGAGGCGGGCCGGGACCAGTCGATCAGCCCGTCCTCGGGCCGCCGCTTCTCCCACCACGACCCGCCGGGCCCCTGCGGGCGCGCCACCACGCGGCCCTCCAGCAGCAGCGGGATGTACGTCGCCAGCAGGTCCACGTTGATCTCGGTGACCTTGCGGTAGACGGCGCCGACGTCGTCGCGCCGGCTCACCGTGAACTCCCGCTGCGCGATCAGGTCCCCGGTGTCGGCCCCCTCGTCCAGGAAGAACAGGCTGACCGCGCTCGTCTCCAGCCGCTTGATGATCGTCCACGGCAGCGCGGCCCGCCCCCGCCCCTCGGGCAGTCGCGTGGGATGCAGCCCGATGGACCCCAGGGGACACACCGACAGCAGGGGCTCGCGCACCAGCTGCGACCATCCCGCGATCACGAACAGGTCCATGTCCTTGACCAGCTCGTACGCCTGCCCGTCGTTGATGTCGGCCGTCTCCAGCAGCGGGATGCCGTGCTTTTCGGACGCCTCCCGCAGCGGCGCGAACCCGGAGCGGTGCTGCAGCGCGGGCGGGTAGCCGATCAGCAGCGACGGCGGGGTGCCCTGCGCCACCAGCACGTCCACCGCCGGCGCGGCGAACTCCATCCCGGTGGCGAACGCGAACGTCTTCACAGGACCTCCCTCAGCACACCGAACGCCTCCGCGCGGGTGACGCCGATCTCCGCTCCGCGTAACGTGGCCAGCGCCGTCACCGAATCCTCGCTCCTGATGTGCGGTGAGGGCCGGTGCTGGCTCTCGTACGCCCGCAATGCCGCAAGCTTCGCGTCCATATAAGCGGATATATCGCAGTAAGCCGTCGAGCGGGGCATCGGCTCGGACGCCCACTGGATCTTCGACATCTCGTACATGAAGACGTTCGGCACCAGCCACTTGCCGAACTGCTGCGCGATCGGCCGGGCGGCGGCGAACCCGGCGTCGAAGACCGCGCAGTGGTCCTGGTCGTAGTCGGCGAAGCTGGGCACGAGCAGCAGGTCGGGCCGCCGCTCGTTCAGGGCGTGCTCGAACAGGTCCACCAGCTCCCGGCGCGGCAGCGTGTCGAGCCGCTCGGTCAGCCCGCGGTCCCCGTACGCGATCTCGAAGGTGAAGCCGAGCAGGCCCCGCACGGCCTCGATCTCGTCCAGCCGCTGCCGGTAGGTCGTGGCGCCGGCCAGCCCGTAGTGGCGCATGCCGTCCACCGCCAGATACAGGACGTGCACCTCGGCACCGAGCTCGGCCTGCGCGGCCATCAGGCCGGCACAACCCAGGACCTCGTCGTCGGCGTGGGGGGAGATCACCAGGACGCGGTCAAAGCGGCGCATTCACTGCCCTTCGGTCCTCGCGGGCGCGGTAGTAGTCGGCGGTGGCCATGATGAGCTCGTCGAGGGTGACGCGGGGCCGCCAGCCCAGGTCGGTGGCCGTCCTGAGCGCCGGGATCTTGTGGAAGGACTCCGCCTCGGCGTAGTGCGGCCCGTGCACGGTCCGGCCGTCCACGCCGACGATGGGGGAGGGGCTGCCGAGCAGGGCCTTGACGCGTTCGGCGAGCTCCATGACGGTGACGGCGTTGGCCGGGTTGCCGACGTTGATGATGACGTCGTCGCCGTCCAGCGCCGCGTCCATGAAGCCGATGAGGAACGCCGTCAGGTCACTGGCCGCGATGAACGCCCTGACCTGCTCCCCGCCCGCGAACACCGTGATCGGCCGCCCGGCCAGGGCCTGCTGCACGAACGTGGGCATCACGAACCCGCCCGCGCGCGACTGCCGCGCGCCCGCCACGTTGAAGGGCCGGATGACGATGCCGCGTAACCCGTGCCGCCGGCTGTTGCAGACCATGGCCTCGGCCAGCGTCTTGGCGACGGCGTACTCGATGCGCGTGTTGTACTGCGTCGGCACGACGATGTCGTCCTTCTCGTCGAGCACGCCGCTGCGCCCGTACACCTCGGCCGAGCTGAACATGCACAGCGGCACCCCGGCGGCGGCGCACGCCTCGATGACCGGCGCGGTGCTGCCGATGATGTCGTGCCCGAGCCGCCCCGACCGTGACAGGATGCTGGCCGGGCCCACGTAGGAGGCCGCGTGGATGACGCGGTCCACGCCCGCGAAGTCGCCGCCGGAGGCCAGGTGGTCCTCCACGCGCTGCCTGACGACCGTGCAGCGCGGGTCGGTGTCGTAGTCCTCGCCGTCCACGACCGCTCCGGCGTTCGAGTCGATGATCCGTACGCGGTGGCCCGCCGCGAGGTAGGCGTCCACCAGATGTGAGCCGATGAATCCGAGACCGCCGGTGATGACTACTTCGCCACCTGGTGCTCGCACGGACCCGCCTTTCCCGCTCGAGGAAAACGGTCATACTGGGACCTAGGCGGGATTAAAACAGTTTTCGTCTGTCTTGTCACCCATGGCCACAACTTTTCACCGCGGCGCGTGAACCCCTCCTGACGCGGGTAGCTCCCTATCCTGACCGGGCAGGGAGACCTGGGGAGACACCGCCGATGTCCAGTGAGCTCGACCTCATGCCCGCCGGCTTCGTGCGGGCCATCGAGGAGATGGCGCTGGTGGACCACCACGTGCACGGCGTCACGTCCCACGACCTGTCGCGCCGGGCGTTCGAGGAGCTGATCACCGAGTCCGACCGGCCGGTGCCGTCGTGGATGACCCCGTTCGACTCCCAGGTCGGCCACGCCATCCTGCGGCACTGCGCGCCGGTGCTCGGGCTGGACCCGTACTGCGCGCCGGAGGAATACCTGGCCAGGCGCGCCCGGCTCGGCGCCGACGAGACCAACCGGCTGCTGCTGGGCGCGAGCGGCATCGGGCACTTCCTGGTCGAGACCGGCTACCGGGGCGAGGAGCTGCTCGGGCCCTCCGGCATGGCGGAGGTCACCGGCGTGCCCGCCGACGAGGTGGTGCGGCTGGAGGCCGTGGCCGAGCAGGTGGCCGCCGGCGGGTGCGGGGCGGGCGCGTTCGCCGACCGGTTCGCCGAGGCACTGTGGGAGCGCACGCGTACGGCACGCGGGCTCAAGAGCATCGCCGCCTACCGCTGCGGGCTCGACTTCGACCCCGCGCCACCCTCGCGCGAGGAGGTCACGGAGGCGGCCGGGCGCTGGTTGTCCGCCGGGGGCGGGCGGCTGTCCGATCCCGTGCTGCTGCGCCACCTCATCTGGACGGGGCTGGAGCGGGGCCTGCCGCTGCAGTTCCACATCGGGTTCGGGGATCCGGACGTGGACCTGCGCCGGTCGGACCCGCTGCTGCTGCGCGGGCTCATCGAGCTGGCCGAGCCGACCGGGGTGCCGCTGCTGTTGCTGCACTGCTACCCGTACCAGCGGCACGCGGGGCTGCTGGCGCACGCGTACCCGAACGTGTTCTTCGACGTGGGGCTGGGCGTGAGCTACACCGGCGCGCGCAGCGTGGCGCTGGTGGCCGAGAGCCTGGAGGTGGCGCCGTTCGCGAAGCTGCTCTTCTCCTCCGACGGCTTCGGCCCGGCCGAGCTGCACTATCTCGGGGCGCTGCTGTGGCGGCGGGCGATGGCGCGGGTGGTCGGCGGGTTCGTGGCCGAGGGGGAGTGGTCGGTGGAGCAGGCGATGCGGGTGGCCTGGATGGTGGGCGCGGAGAACGCCCACCGCGTCTATGACCTCGGAGGGTGAAGGAGAACGATGTTCCGCCCATGTGTGGACAGAAAACTCATCGATGACGAAACCATCTCTAACCTCTAGGCTCGACCGCGATGGATCTCGAAACTTTCTCCCCCGGTTCGGGACTGCTCGAACCCCGGGCAGCACTCCGCTCTGACGCGCCCGCCCTCGACCTCAACGGCACGTGGCGCTTCCGCCTCTCACCCACCGCGAACGTCCCTGACGACTTCGCCCAGCCGGCCTTCGACGACGCCGGCTGGGACGAGCTCCCGGTCCCGTCCCACTGGAACCTGCACGGGCACGGCGCACCCGCGTACACCAACGTCGACTTCCCGATCCCCGTCGACCCGCCCCGGGTCCCGGACGAGAACCCGACGGGCGACTACCGCCGCGTGTTCGACCTGCCGGAGGGGTGGACGGGCGGCCGGCTGCGGTTCGAGGGCGCCGACTCCTTCGCCAGGGTCTGGCTCAACGGCCACGAGCTGGGCTTCTGGACCGGCAGCAGGCTGCCCGCCGAGTTCGACGCGGGGCCGTACCTGCGGCCGGGGCGCAACGTGCTGGCCGTCCGCGTACACCAGTGGTCGGCCGCCAGCTACCTCGAGGACCAGGACATGTGGTGGCTGCCGGGCATCTTCCGGGACGTCACCCTCACCCGCTCCAGCGCCGACGTCTTCGTGCGCGCCTCCTACGCGGACGGGCGCGGCACGCTGAGCTTCGAGGGCTCGGGCACGCTGAGCGTCCCCGAGCTCGGCGTCGCCGACCTCGCGCCCGGGGCGGAGGTGACGCTGGAGGTGGAGCCGTGGACGGCCGAGGCGCCCCGCCTGTACGACGCCGTCCTCACCCTCCCCGAGGAGACGGTACGGCTGCGCGTCGGCTTCCGCACGATCTCCATCGTGGACGGCGTGCTCCTGGCCAACGGCCGCCCGCTGCTGTTCAAGGGCGTGAACCGGCACGAGTTCCATCCGGAGAGCGGCCGGACCCTGACGTACGAGACGATGCGCGAGGACGTGCTGCTGATGAAGCGGCACAACGTCAACGCCGTCCGGACCAGCCACTACCCGCCCCACCCCGACTTCCTCGACCTGTGCGACGAGCTGGGCCTGTGGGTCATCGACGAGTGCGACCTCGAGACCCACGGCTTCGGCATGATCGGCTGGCGCGGCAACCCCACCGACGACCCCCGCTACGCCGACGCGCTGCTCGACCGCATGCGCCGCATGGTCGAACGCGACAAGAACCACCCCAGCATCATCATGTGGTCGCTCGGCAACGAGGCGGGCGTCGGCCGGAACCTGGCCGTCATGTCCGACTGGACCCGCGAGCGCGACCCGTCCCGCCCGATCCACTACGAGGGCGACCGGTCCTGCGCGCACACCGACGTCTACTCCCGCATGTACGCCTCGCACGCCGAGGTCGAGCTCATCGGGCGGCATGAGGAGGCGCCGCTGGACGACCCCGAGCTGGACGCGCGGCGCCGGGGCATGCCGTTCATGCAGTGCGAGTACGCCCACGCCATGGGCAACGGGCCCGGCGGGCTGGCCGAGTACCAGGAGCTGTTCGAGAAGTATCCGCGGCTGGCCGGCGGGTTCATCTGGGAGTGGATCGACCACGGGCTGGCGCATCCGGAGTACGAGTACGCGTACGGCGGCGACTACGGCGAGCCCGTACACGACTCGAACTTCGTCATCGACGGCCTCGTCTTCCCCGACCGCACGCCGTCGCCCGGGCTGATCGACCTGAAGAAGGTGTTCGAGCCGGTCCGCTTCGAGTTCGGGGACGGCGTGGTGCGCGTCGTCAACGGTCACGGCTTCGCGGACCTGTCGCACCTGGAGTTCCTGGCCACGGTGGAGGCGGACGGGGAGACGGTCGCCGAGCACCGGCTGACCGTTCCCGCCGAGGGCGGCGAGGTCAAGCTGCCCGCCGCGCCCGGCCTGGACTCGGGCTCCGAGGTGTGGCTCACCGTACGCGCGGTGCTGGCGGCCGACCAGCCGTGGGCCGGAGCGGGCCACGAGGTGGCCTGGGGCCAGGCGCTCCTGTCGCCGCTCATCGGCGAGGCTGTCGAGGGCGCGCCCGCGACGTGGAGCGCCGGGCTGGTCCGTGACGGCGGCGAGATCTCCGTGGGTTCCGCGGGGGACTCGGCCTTCGACCTGGAGACCGGGCGCCTGATCAGGCTGTTCGGCGTCGAGGTGGAGGGGCCGCGGCTCGGCCTGTGGCGGGCGCCGACCGACAACGACACCTACGGCGGGCTGGCCGGCAAGTGGCGCGGGCTCGGCCTGCACCGCCTCACCCACCGCGTGGACGAGGTCGAGATCGGCGACGCGCTGACCGTGCGTACCCGGGTGGCGCCGGCCGCGACCGACGCCGGCATGCGCGCCACCTACACCTGGACGGCCTCGGACGGCGGCCTGGAGCTGAGGGTGGACGTCGAGCCGGAGGGCGACTGGGCCGACCCCATCCCGCGCCTCGGGCTGGACATGTCGCTGCCCGCGGGTGCGGTCGAGCACGTCACCTGGTTCGGCAGGGGGCCGGGCGAGGCGTACCCGGACACCGGGATGGCCGCCAGGGTCGGCCGCTGGCGGGCGACCCTTGACGAGTTCCAGACGCCGTACGTGTTCCCGCAGGAGAACGGCCACCGGGCGGACGTGCGCTGGGCCGACTTCGGCGCCTTCACGGTGCGCGGGTTCCCGGCGTTCGGGCTGACCGCGCGGCCGTGGAGCGCCTTCGACCTGGACCGGGCGCGGCACCGGCCGGACCTGGTGCCGGGAGAGCGCGTGCATCTGGGCCTCGACCTGGCCCAGCAGGGCATCGGCACCGCCACCTGCGGGCCCGGCGCCCTTCCCGTCTACGACCTCAGGGCCGGGCGGGCGACGTTCAGGCTCCGCTTCGAGCCCAGCTGACCGACGGATCTGATCATGCGCGGCCCCTCCCTCGGGGCCGCGCAGCCTTCGTGCTGACCGTTCACTGACGTTCAACGGGAGGAATGTGATGGATGCCAAGGAATACCTGGCCGGTGTGTTCGACCGCGCGTCCGGGACGTACGAGCAGGTGGGGGTGCCGTTCTTCGCGCCCGTGGCCGCCGAGTTGGTACGCCAGGCCGCGCCCGGGCCGGGCGACCGCGTCCTGGACGCCGGCTGCGGGACGGGCGCCTCGCTCGTGCCCGCGGCCCAGGCCGTCGGCCCCACGGGGCGGGTGGTCGGGCTGGACCTCGCGCCCGGCATGGTCGCCGCCGCCACGGCCGAGATCGAGCGGTACGGCCTGAGCCACGCGACCGTCCTGCTGGGCGACGCGGAGCGGGCCGAGGAACTGCTGCCCGGCGAGCGGTTCGACGTCGTGCTGGCCGGGATGATGCTCTACTTCCTGCCCGACCCGCTGGCCGCCGTACGCTCCATGACCGGGCTGCTGCGGTCCGAGGGCCGGTTGGCGGCCAGCCTGCTGGTGCGGTCGAGCCCGGTCGAGGTCGAGCTGCTCGGCCTGGTCGGGCGGGCGCTGGAGCCGTACACGTCGGGGGCGGGCGGCGCCCCGTTCAGCCACACGCTGGGCTCGGCCGAAGAGCTGACCGGGCTGTTCGAGGCGGGCGGGCTGGGCGGGGTCCGGCACGAGGACGTGGTGTTCGAGGTGGTCGTCGAGGCGGGGCAGGTGTGGGACTGGCTCTGGTCGGCCGCCCGCAGGGCCCCGCTGGAGGCGATCCCGGAGCACCTGCGCGAGGAGGCCCGGGCGGCCCTGGAGGCGGCGCTCCCCCAGGACCGCTACGTGCTTCCCCGCACGGTCCGCTTCGCGACGGGCGTCCGCCCCTGATCGGACGCGCCCGGCCCTTCTCCTTCCGGGGCCGGGCGCTCCCTTCCGGGGCCGGTCAGGCGTCGGGCACGGTGAGGATCGTGCCCGCGCCGACCGTCAGCCCGCCCTCGCGGATGGCGAAGCCGAGACCGGGCTCCAGCGCGACCGCCTTGCCCAGCTCGACCGCCACGTCCACCGTGTCACCCGGCCGGGCGGCGACGGCGCCGCTGAGTGTCAGCTCCCCGGGCACGTCCGTCGTCCGCAGGTAGAACTGCGGCCGGTAGCCGGACGCGATCGGCTTGCGCCGCCCGCCCTCATCCGCGGTCAGGAGGTACACGCGGGCGGTGAAGGACCGGTGGGCGCGCTGGCTGCCGGGCGCCGCCAGCACCATGCCGCGCCGTACCTGCTCGCGGCGGACCCCGCGCAGCAGCACGGCCGCGTTGTCACCGGCCTCGCCCCGCTCCATCGTCTTGCCGAACGTCTCCACGCCCGTGACGACGGCGCCGAACGCCTCACCGAACCCGACCGCCTCCACCGAGTCACCGACCCGGACGGTGCCGCGCTCGATGGCCCCGGTGACGACCGTGCCCCGGCCGGTGACCGTGAGCACGTTCTCGACCGGCATGAGGAACGGCGCGTCCACGTACCGCACCGGCACGGGGATGTGCTCGTCCACCGCCTGGAGCAGCGCCTCGATCGACGCGATCCAGACCGGGTCGCCCTCCAGCGCCCGCAGCCCGGACACCCGCACCATCGGGACGCCGTCGTAGCCGTGCTCGGCCAGCAGCTCCTGCAGCTCCAGCTCGACCAGGTCGGTCAGCTCCGGGTCGGCGCCGTCGGCCTTGTTGACGGCCACGACCAGGTGCTCGACGCCGACCCGCTTGGCGAGCAGCACGTGCTCCCTGGTCTGCGGCATGATCCCGTCGTGCGCGGACACGACGAGGATCGCGCCGTCCAGCTGCGCCGCCCCCGTGATCATGTTCTTCACGTAGTCGGCGTGCCCGGGCATGTCCACGTGCGCGTAGTGGCGGGTGGCGGTCTCGTACTCGACGTGCGAGATGTTGATCGTGATCCCGCGCCGCGCCTCCTCGGGCGTGCGGTCGATCCGCTCGAACGGCGTGTACGTGGCCTGCCCGCGCTGCGCCAGCACCTTCGTGATGGCGGCGGTCAGCGTGGTCTTGCCGTGGTCGACGTGCCCCATCGTGCCGATGTTGAGATGCGGCTTGTTCCGTACGTAGGCCTGCTTGGCCATGGTTCCTTCCTTGAGACCTGGTTTCCGTGTGACCCGTACTCGGGGCCGACAACCTCCCCCCGCCGGGTCACCTCAGGACTCACGGGAAGAGGTCAACGCTCCAGGCCGTCGCAGGCACGCTCAAGCACGCCCGGCACCGCGGGCGTCACAAGGAGAGCGTGCAGGAACATGAGGAACATGGTGCGACCCACAGCAAGCGACCGCAACCGAATATTCCCCAGGGGTAGGTGGGCCGATGCCACCCTCCCGTTGCCCATCCGGATGGTCGGCCTGCTGGAGCCCGCCCCGCGCCAAAGGTCTTCGCCACGGCGGCGCTTCGCGCCAAAGGGCTCAGGCGTCCTTATTGTGGCGCCTGACGGCGCAACCCCCGCGCCTTCGGCGCCATCGCGGGCCCACCCGTTGACCGACGAGGCGGTGGGCCGACTGACACCCACCCCGGACCGGCATGCCCTTCGGGCACTTCGGAGGCCGAAACGGAACCCAGGACAGCCCTCGCCCGGAGATGGCCCGATCCTGTAGGCACGAGATCGAGGGATTCAAAGCTTGGCGAGCAAATCTACTGCGCCAATTGAGCGCAACTGGCGCAGGCGCGTGAGCTCGTTACTCGAAATGGCAATGACCAACCGCAGATCGGAAGGGGGTATGCATTCTGTCCGCACAGGGCTCGCTTCGCGTCCGATGGGACGGCATGTTGGACGGCCTCTCGGTCGTAGCCTGAGAGCCCCAGGCGCAAGCAGATGGTGTTCTCATCCGCCTTGGACTCGCCAGGATGAACAAGCAGATCATCCCAATGGAAGGACCACCTTCGAACCCTGCCGAGCAGGTCGTTCGGGCTGCCATCCAGTTCGAGAAGGGCGAGGGTGCCGTTGCGGAGTGTGGCGACCACCCTTCCGTGTTCGCCGATAAGCCAAATGTCGGCGTTTCGTGTGCTGATGGGGCTGTGAAGCAGTTCGACGACCTCGGCTGGGTGGCGGGCGTAGATGACGCGCTTGCGGCGCTCGTCCCAGCCTGAGCGCCACCAGAACAATTCACCGTCGCACCAGACGACCAGCCCGATCCAGACGGATACCAAGGTCAGGCCGTAGCCGTCGTGCACGTCTGTGGGGATGCCCAGGGCCCCGAGGGCTTCGGCCAGCTCGTCGGCGGCCAGTTTCTGCGGTGAGAGATAGCGGTTTGGTGGTTTCATGAGCGGCCCTCCCCTTCCATCGGCGGTGACGTAGCGTGACGGTATGCGTCGGCTGAGCCGCGACCCAGGAAAGAAATTCCGGGGTATGCGGTGAGCGCCCGATGAGGATGAGGACATGCGGGGAATGACCAGCAAGCTGTCCATCGGCCAGCGCGTGGCCTGGTACCGGCGACGGCGAGGGATGGCTCAGGACGTACTGGCCGGGTTGGTAGGGCGCACCACCGATTGGTTGAGCAAGGTCGAGAACGACCGCATCACCCTGGATCGGTTGTCCGTCATCAAGTCCCTGGCCAACGCGCTGGATGTCTCTCTTGGTGATCTACTGGCTGAGCCGCACCTGTTCGAGTGGACTGATGAGAGCGGTGATCAGACCATCCCCGCATTGCGGGCGGCGATTACCGACTATCGGCAGCTTTCGCCGATGGCCGAGCTGATCCAGGCCGTAGAACCGCCGTGTCCGGCCGAGCTGGAGCGGATGCTTGGTGAGGTATGGCGGGCGTACCAGGGAGCCAGGTACAGCTACGTCATACGGACGCTTCCGGGACTCCTGGGCGAAGCGCATCACGCTGTGCGTGCCGGCGGGGGCGACGCCCGCCTGGCATCGCTGGGCGTGCTCGGGCAGGTTTATCACGCTGCCGCCAGCATTCTGACCAAGGTAGGCGAGGCTGATCTGGCGTGGATCGCCGCTGAGCGAGGATTGACCTTTGCCCGGGAGTCCGGAGATCAGCTCGTCACAGCTTCGTTGCTTCGCTCTGTGACGCACGCCTTGCTGTCCAACGGCCGCTACGAGGCGGCCAAGCAACTCACCGAGGACGCCGCCGAGCTTCTGTCTTCTGATCTTCCGCACGCCACGCCTGAACTGCTGTCGGTGTACGGCACCCTGTATCTCGCCGGCTCCATGGCCGCGGCACGGGACGACGATCGGAATACGACGCGGGCCTTCCTCGCAGAGGCCCGGGGTTCTGCTACGCGGCTTGGCAGGGACGCCAACCACGTTTGGACCGCGTTCGGGCCGACGAACGTCCGTATCCACGAGGTGGCGACGGCGATCGAGTTGGGAGACATTCAGGTTGCCGTGGAGCTCGGGCCGCGGCTGGACACCAGAGGGCTGCCGATTGAGCGCCGAGCCCGCCACGGGCTTGCCGTCGCCCACGCGCTGAGCCTGTGGAACCGTACCGACGCCGCCATGGCGGCGTTGCTGGAGGCTGAGACGATCGCGCCCGAGCAGGTGCGTCATCACTACCTCAGTCGCCAGCTCACGATGTCGTGGATCAGACGTCAGAAGGGCAAGCCCAGCTTCCAACTTGCTGCTCTTGCCCGGCGGCTGCACATCGTTTGAGAGCGGCCGCGGTCGCGTAAAGTCGAGGTCGTGAGCGATCAGGGGACCGTGCCGTTCGCCCAGGCGCGCGCCGCCGCAGGCGCGCTGTTCTTTGACGAGGTCGGCCACGTGCTGCTTGTCCGGCCAACGTACAAGTCCTACATGGACATCCCCGGCGGATATGTTGAGCCGGGAGAGACGCCGCATCAGGCGTGCGTTCGTGAGGTTCGCGAGGAGCTGAGCATTCAGCCGGCCATCGGCCGTCTCCTCGTGGTCGACTGGGCTCCTCATCCCCAGGAGGGGGACAAGGTCCTGTTCGTGTTCGACGGCGGCACCCTCGACAGCGAGGTGATCAAGCAGATCAGGTTCGCCGACAACGAGCTGAGCGCGTACGAGTTCCACCGCGTTGATGAGGCGGACGACCTCCTGATCGAGCGCCTTGCTCGTCGCATCAAGGCTGCCGCCACCGCTCGTGCGCGGGGAGCGATGGTTTATCTGGAGCATGGCCGGGTTGTCCCCGCTGGGTAACCCGCCCTGGAAGACCACGATCCGGGAGGAATCGGGGACAGCCCACATGGCGGCCGTTTCGACGACCGTGAAGGGGTGTCGGCGGTACCGTCGTTCGACGGGGGAGGCACATCCCGATCGGCCAGTAGAACCGTCACCGCCGCCCGCGACATGACCCCCGACCGACGGGCAGACGTCCTCGTCCGCTGGCCGCCAGAGGAAGTAACCCCAAACGGTCAGCACCGCGCCGGTCCCATGCCAGCCCGCCGGGGATCCACCCCGAGTCCTGATCATGTGATGGGGCGGAGCCAGCGAGCGCAATGAGCACGGGGATGCGCCAGACGGGACAGACCAGGCTGCAACCCCCTGCTGTCCAGGTATCGGTCAGATTGGCCCCAGCGGGACCGCAACTGTGAGCACGTCGATCAGGGGGCATGATCCGCTCTACGCCGGCTTCGTCAGCCGCCCTGAGCTGGCGCCTTGAAGCCCGTCATAACGGCGTCATGGTTCCTGATCCTGGACAGGGCTCACCGGACGAGCTTTACGTCCTGCCGCACGATCAGCCCTGCGAGGACGTCCCCGATCCGCTGGGATTCGACGGTCTGGCGGCCCAGATCGGCGGGCTGATCGTCGCGTCCAGGGAGTCCACCTCATTCACCATCAGGATTGTCGGCGGATGGGGCAGCGGCAAGAGCACGCTTATGCGGAAGCTGGACGCCCGGTGGGCCGCAGAGCCGGACATCGAAACCATCTGGTTCAACGCCTGCAGCGCCGAAGGCGCCGGCATGCCTTCAGGGCCGGCTGGAGGCCGAACCGGAACCCGCGCCGGCTCTCACCCGGAGACGGCCCCATCCTGCACGGGCTACCAGGGCCAGATGGCGTGGACCGTTGTCCTGATGGGCAGCACATCGATCGCCGGCCATGTCTCGCCGCCGGCGCTTGCCTCCGCAGTCCACGAGGTCCCCGCCGTAGCTCGTGCGTTCGTTGTCGCGTCGCAATGGCATCACCGCTTCTTGCGGCGCCTACGCCGCGTCCGGGTTGCGACGGCGCTGCTGGCGGTCGCTCGATCAGCGGGTGCCCGCTTGCGAAAGGCGAACGTCGGCATGCGTAGCCGGTCGAGCCTCAGGTCGACTCTTCTTCTCAGTGCGGCCGCGATCAAACCGAGTAGCGCCAGAACGATAAGCCAGATCCACGCGGTATGGCGGGCAGACACCGCGGCCGCGATGGTTGGTTCGCGTAGAGCGGTCGCGCGTACGTCGACGGTGACGGCGTGGTCGTCATAGGCGTCGGGTTCACTGACGTCGATAGTGCGTTCCTCGCGACCGCCGGATATGACGACGGGCTCAGAGGCCGGAGTGGTGGATTCAACGGTGAGACGCGGATGACGGAGAACGACTTTTGATTTCTCCGCGGGTAGGAAGAAGACTCGTATCGGCTCGCCGACGCCGGCGCGAGGAGGTCGGGCATTCGTGGCTTCTACTAGGTACAGGCTCTCTTTGGGCGCAGCAATGGTGGTGAGAGCATCCCGGCCTTCCACCACGGGTGGGATCGGTATGCGGTGTGTGACCGTTACGGGGAAGCCCGTGGGCGTATTCGGTTGAGGCAGATTCACTGTGCGCGTGTAGGAGCGAGCGCGGGTATTGCCGAACTGTGCAGGTGTGGGCGCACTTGACCATCCCTGCCTGAGCAAGGTGGTGGCGATGTCGGCCAGTTCTGGAACCTTCGAGGGCAGTTGATAGGTGATTGTTTCCGTGCCGGACCATGTGGTGCAGGCGTCATAGCAATTGAGATAACTGGAGTAGGTGACACCGATGTGGACGTCCTGAACCGCGGGTGGGCGATTCGCCGGTTCATATGCTTTTCCTGCCAGGAAGACTGCGACACCGTTGAGCAGTGTCACGATCATGAAGAGAAGGGCGCGCAGCCAGAACCGATGGCCGGATCTGTGGTAACGGGGATAGTGGCTTGCCTGGTAGGCGTGCTGGTCGCGCCCGACATGATCTCTTGGTGATGGCGGAGAAGGCTGGGTCATACGGCCCTCCATGCCGAGCGGGTGTCGTGGTCTCAGTATGAGACTCGAGGGGAACTCACCGCTTGCATTTCGCTTTCACCGACTGTCGGCTGCCACCAACGATTCGATGGAAATGGAATCGCGGCGACGGATTTGGCCGCTGCGTTCCTCAGCGGGTTCGATGTGGTTGTCCTTTTCTCGATCATGTGATGGGTGGCAGGCCATCATTGACGCTGTGCCGTCGGGTGGCGTTGCCGGGGCGGGCCGAGACGTCAGGTGGGCGGCCACGTCCCGCACCGTCCAGTCGAGCGCACAGCTAGGCAGCCCAGGAGGGCAGCGAAACTCAGCCGTTCCGCCGCCGTCCTGGTGAGTCGTGTCGTCCTGTCACGCGCCGGATGTCGTCGATCAGCGTTTTCCGAGCCGAACGGACAGGGCGGCGAGCCAGGCGGAGATGAGTACGGCGCCGGCGGCGAAGCGAAGGCTGGCGCTGTCCTCGCCCCACGGCGGCACCGTGAGGACGAACGTGGCCAGGCTGCTGACGACGCTGTAGGCCATCCAGCCACGGCTCGCGAACCGCCGCGCGAAGACGAGTCCGGCCACGATCAGCGACAGGAACGCCGTCGCCCCGAAGACCGTGTGCAAGATACTGCCGGTGCTGAGGCGCTCCGGCAGCCCGGCGGGGGCGCCGGCCGGCCAGCCCAGTGCGGGATCGGGCGCGAAGACCCCGCCACCGACCATCGCCACGCCGTACGCGCCGATCAGGATCGGCCCGATGACCGGCGCGGCCGCTCCCGCCACACCGGGACGGGCGGCCCGCAGTACGCCGAGCGCGAAGGCGCACGCCAGCAGGCCCGTGAGCGCGAAATTCGCGGTCTGCAGCCAGCCCAGGTCGCCGAGCGTGAGAGCGCTCAGCGCGTGCCGCCGCAGGTCGAATCCGGTCCGGGTGAAGGCCTGCGTGAACGACACGACGGGGAACAGGATCCCGGCGACCGCGCCGCAGCCCAGCAGCAGCGCGGTCCCTGTCGCAGGAGAGGTCGTGGGCTTGGTAATGGTGCTCATCGTGGATCCTTTCGCGGTCGGTGGTCATCGCTTCGTCGCACGGCATGACCACGAACGGGATGCGGCCGGATGGACAGCCGCCCGCGAAATTCCTCAGGACTCCTCGACGGCGGCCAGGCGACGCCGGAGATGGACGCGCTCCGGCTCGCTCCCGGCCGCTTCCAGCGCCGCGCGATAGGCCGCGGCGGCCTCGGGACGGCGGCCGAGCCGGTGCAGCAGGTCGGCGCGCGCCACGAGGTACGGGTGGTAGCCGCGCAGCCGCGGCTCTCCGGCCAGCTCGTCCAGCAGAGCCAGGCCCGCCTCCGGCCCGTCGCGCACGGCCACGGCCGCCGCCCGGTTCAGCGCGACCACCGGGGACGGGTCGAGTGCGAGCAGCACGTCGTACAGGGCCACGACCTGCGGCCAGTCGGTCGTGGCCAGGTCCGCCGCCTCGTCGTGGAGGGCGGCGATCGCGGCCTGCACGCCGTACACGCCGGGCGGGCCGCCGCTCAGCGCGGTCACCACCAGCGCCGAGCCCTCCTCGATCAGGTCCCGGTCCCAGCGGCCGCGGTCCTGCTCGTCCAGCAGCACCGGCTCACCGTCGGGGCCGGTACGGGCATCGCGGCGCGCGTGGACCAGCAGCGTCAACGCCAGCAGCCCGGCGACCTCCCGCTCGGCGGGCAGCAGCCGGCGCAGGATGCGCGCCAGCCGGATCGCCTCCTCGGCCAGGTCCAGGCGCTGCAGGTCGGGGCCGGAGCTGGCGGCGTACCCCTCGGTGAAGATCGAGTAGATCACCTGCAGCACCCCGGGCAGTCGCTCCGGCAGCTCGTCCGCGCCGGGCACGCGGAACGGGATGCGGGCCTCGCGGATCTTCTTCTTCGCCCGGACGATCCGCTTGGCCATCGTCTGCACCGGCACCAGGTACGCCCGCGCCACCTCCGGCGTGGTCAGCCCTGCCAGGCAGCGCAACGTCAGCGCCCCGCGGTCCTCGGCGGGCAGCGCGGGGTGGGCGCAGGTGAAGAACAGCTGCAGCCGCTCGTCCGGCAGCTCGCCGCCGTCCGCGTCGGCCGACGGGGCGTGCGCCGCCCGCTCCGCCTCCACCTGCAGGATGGCCAGCCGCGCGGCGAAGGCCTGGTCACGCCTGAGCCGGTCGACCGCCTTGCGCCGCGCCGTCGTCATCAGCCACGCGCCCGGCTTCGGCGGCACACCCTCGACCGGCCAGTGCTTCAACGCCGCCTCGATGGCGTCCGAGGTCACCTCCTCGGCGAGGTCGAGGTCGCCGAAGCGGCGCACGAGCGCGGCCAGCAGCCTGCCGCGCTCCTCCCGGAATACCGCCTCGACCTCATTCATTGAAGTCGGCGACCGGGCGCACGACCACCGACCCGCCGCCACGCGCACCCGGGCAACGGGCGGCCCAGTCGAGCGCCACGTCGAGGTCCGGTACGTCGATCACATAGAACCCGCCCAGAACCTCCCGCGTCTCGGCATATGGCCCGTCGATCACGGTCCGCACCCCGTCCCGGTCCACGCGCACGGTCGTGGCGGTCACCAGATCGGCCAGCGACTCGCCGGACACCCAGATCCCCGCCTCGTGTACGGCCTTGTCATAGGCCATCCAGTCCTCGAAGGTGCACTGCTCGTCCTGGTCGGTGGTGGCGGCGTTGATCAGCATCATGTACTTCACGGTGTCCCCTTCATGGGTGAGTTCGGCGTACGGCAGGCTCGCCGTACACCATCACCACGAACGGCTCTCCGCCAAATGGACAACTTCTCACAGAGAAGTTGCGGGCTCCAGAGAGCGGGTCAGCCGCACTCCTTCTTCGAGATACCCCAGCGCGGCGTAGAACCGCCGGGCGGTCGTGTTCGCCGCCCCCGTCTCCAGGGTCAGGTGACGCAGGCCCTGCTGCCGGGCCCAGTCCTCGGCGGCGGCCATCAACCGCCGGCCCACTCCCGTACGCACGGCTCGCGGATGGACGGCCAACTCGCCGACGTAGGCGTCCATCGCTCCGGTGAAGTGCTGCTGCCGCTGGACGGACACCACGCCGACGACCTGTGAGTCCCCACCGTACACGGCGACGAACACCGCCCCCCGCTGGGCCTCGGCCGCGGCGAGGGACCCGGTGAGCCACTGCCGCGCCGCCCGTGTGGCGCCCTCGGGATCACGCCACGCCGCCACACCTTCGGCGAGCCGGGGAGCCAGCGCAAGGACGCCTTCAAGATCTTCATGGCATGCGGGCCGAATCCGGACCTCGTTCATGAACGGCAGCATGTCAGGCGGAAGTCCCCCGAAAAAAGCCCTGCCGGGGCGATTCCCACCGCCTGTCCCAGGTTTTCGTGACTCCGGAAGTAGATGGCTGGACGCGGAGCCTGCTCCCCGCCGTTGGGGTCCCCAATGATCAAAGCTCATCAGGGTTCGCGAGCAGCTGATCCAATGATCATGACATCGTTCTCTCCATTTTCAGGAAGGCAACCATCGGGGACTGTGACGCCTGTGGGGGGGTGAGACCTCCAAGATGCGCCCCCGCCGCTGAGCGCGATTCGGTCCCCTTCGACGTAGACGCCAGATCCTGGGACCTTCACCCCGCGTTTGCCGTCAACGATTACGGGCTCGGTGTCCTGTGGCCAGACGGGCACAGCCTCTGTGTCGTCACTGAAGGCGATCCTCAGGCATTTGCTCTTTTTGTCGAATTTCAGGGCTGGGTGAGCTGCCGCTTTATGTGTGACCCGGTAGGTGTGCGAAAAAATGATAGGATCCTGCCCGTGTATGGTCACCTCATCTGGTCTTGCGGCGCACGAGACGGCGGTAATTAAGGTGGCCGAGAACACGTAGATGCTGATATGGCGCCGCAGTTTAAGTCACTCCTCCGGGATCCGCATGCCGGGCTGAGGTCGAAGCCTCGCGCCCGGCGCGAAAACGACCCTTCTTGTGTCAGTTACCTCGTCCAGATCTGCCAGTTGGATCCCATGCCTCCAGCGTCATTGAGCCTGTCGGCCGCTACGGCATATGAGGCGGTGTCGCAGACCGTGCAGTCCGTCCCGCCTGAGTGTATGCCCCATGCTCGATTGCCGTAATACCACGGCCCGCCGCTGTCCCCACCGTCGGACATATCATCAGTTTCGATGTTCCCACGATATGTCTTGCCGTCGCCGTAGTCGACGGTGACGTTGACATCAGTGATGTCATCACACGTAGCACCGCTTGTCCGCCCGAATTTGCAGACCGGTTGGCCGATTACAGGCGAAGTACCGACATCGTCTGCGTAGCGAGGGAGGTTCCAGTCGTAGTAGAACGTGCGGGTCCTGGTCATGTCGCCGCTCTCGTACCGGGCGATGTCGTAGTCTGTTGCGCGGAAGAACCGCGAGATGGTGGTTGTCTCCGTGTCGTAGCTCGGGTGGTTTTTGTACGTGTAGTACGTGACCTTGTCAGCACAGTGGCGGGCGGTTGCGCTGGCCGTGGCTCCTGTCGACACGTTCTGGATATTGAACCCGTTGGTGCAGAGGAAGCTGGCGTTCAAGAGGCCGCCGCCCCGGAGGTATTTGTCCTCCTTACGGATGCCGGGCCCAGTATCGATCTTCAGGGCGACATCGATGTTGGGGTTGCTCGGCTTGCCGATTTCGGAGGCGATCGAGGCGCGCAGGGAGTCGCTGTCGCTTCTCATCGTCTCCGGTCGAGGCTTGAGGGCGAAAGAGACCTGGCCGGTCTCGGCATTGTATTTGCCAACCCACATGGCGATGTCGCTGCGGCCTCGCAGGCGCGCTGCGGCGGCGTCGAGGGTAGCTTGCAGTTCGAGTTCGGTGAACCCTCTGTCGCTGAAGAGGTTGACCTCGACGGGGAGTGAGCGGGCAAGTGCAACCGCGTCGTCGGGGACGGCTCCCTTGAAGCCGATCCTGACGCCTCGCCCCTCGTTGGTGATCGCCAGACCGGCCAGGTCGTTCGGGAATCGCTGCTTGAGTTGCTGCGCGACAGCATTGACGGCAGGCGTCCAACTGTAGCGCTCGATGGCTTCAGCGAAGGTGATGCCTTTGCCCTTGGCGAGACGCTGCAGGTCTATGAGTTCTGCGTACGGGATTCCGTCGATCTTGATGTCAGGGTCGGGAACTGGCCCGTCCGGCTGAGGTGCCTGGAGGGCGGCCCGCTTATTGACCGCATCGCCGGCGTAGCGCTTGAGCGCTTCCTCAATGCTGATGCCTTTCACTTCCGCGTCATGCTGAATGCTTTGCAGCGTGGAGCGTGCCGGATGCGGCTGGGAGTCCGCCGACAGGGTGAAAGCGAGCCTGCCCTTCGCGGTTGGTTCAGGATCCTGCTTCTGGTCCGCCGCATTGGCCGTTCCCGTTAAGACTCCGACTAACGCCGCGAGAGAGGCGACGACGATGACCCTGCTCGAACCCCTCACAGACTCTCCTTTTCTCTTCGGATGGAGAAACTGAACCCAGCCGACTCCGTGCTTCGTCCGATGCTCTGGAGATTCGACTGATCGATGATGGCCAGGTGAACATAACTGCCCTGGTCCGGATAGGTCAAGATTCTTTTCTGTAAACGGACAAGTGCGCTCCGCGTGGATTTCATAACAATTTGCGAGGCCACCGCCGCTGAGACTCCACTCAAGGCCATTCGCCGCGGCTCGCCCGCAATGCCGTGCCGCCGGCACGGATGAGACGTGGGGCGCGAACTGCTCGGTGGACGGCTCGCGCCCGTCGCTACTCAGATCGCATCAGCGATGTGTGTCCAGATGTGGCCATGTCATGGACCAGGTGGGCCGGCAACGAGAGGGATAGCTCTGGGTGTCTCGTCGTGGTAGGCGGGAACATCGCGGGCTACAGTCACGGCGAGGCCCGGCAAAGGAGACTCGCATGGCTATCACCGCGTTCAAGTTCTTCAAGAACTTATCCGACGTCCCGGTCATGCTCTGGAATCACGAGAACAAGCCGCACAAGTATGAAAACATCCTGCCCGGTGAGTCGCGAGCGATAGACGAATGGGTGCCGCACTGCCACAGCAAGGACAGATTCGACGAGGACCACTTCATCGAGGTCCGGCTGATACGTCAGGGTGGCGAGGACACTATCCTCACGATCTGGCAGCGGGATACCGGCGGCGACGATCGCGTGCGATTCGCAAAGAGCTCGGAACAGCCTCGGTGGGAGGATCCCGGCACCGCTGTGCCGGGATCGTCCGAGGTAGGCGGCAACAGGGTTCTCTTCCTCATGCAGGATGAGACGCTCCTCGTGGAGTTGTCCGGCTAGTATCCCGATGACACTTCGCGATCTGGAGGGATCGGGGCCACATGGCGACGGCCACTGCGGATCATTCGGAGTTTGTGAAGACAAGATCGTGCGGTGGCCGCGGGCCACGGCGTAGATCTCCTGGCCGCCAGGACCCGCGCCTGCGCGCGGCTCTGGAAGAGCGTCGAGCGCGCTACCTGCCGGCCATCGTCGGACGGGCACTGGCCACCATGAGGAGGGCGGTCAGCCCGCCGCAGACCATCGCCGTCGAGACCGAGAAGGCGTCCACGATCTGGCCGCCGGCGAGCGCCCCGAGGGCGAATGTCGCCTGGAAAGAGGAGGTGAAGACGACCGTCGCGGCCTCCGGCGTCCCAGAGGCGGCGTTCATGAACCAGGTCTGAGAGCAGACTGGGACGCCTCCGTAGGCCAGTCCCCACAGGACCACCAGCGTGATGGCCCCGACGGTCGAGGTGCCGGCCACGGGCAGCAGCAGCGTGGCCAGGGCGATCAGACCGCCGCAGACCAGGAAGGTGGCTCGGGGGGCGGTCGCGACCGCCTTGCTCGCCAGGAAGTTCCCGACCGTCCCGGCGATGCCGTACGCCAGGAGGGTGGCGCTGATGGCGGCCGGGTCCAGGTGGGTGACGTTCTGGAGGAAGGGGGTGACGTAGGTGTAGGTGCCGAAGTGCGCCAGGACGATGAGGAACGTGGCCAGCAGGGCGATCCTGGTGCCCCGTTCGCGCAGGAGGCCGAGCAGGACGCGGCCGCTGGTGACCTCGTCAGCGGGGAGCGGCGGCAGCAGCATCAGCAGGGCGATCAGTACGAGGACCGACAGGGCGGCCAGGACGAGGAAGGCGGTTCGCCAGCCGGCGAGGTGGCCGATGAAGGTGCCGGCCGGCACGCCGAGCACCGAGCCCAGGGGGACGGCGGAGAAGATCAGCGCGGTGGCGGTGCCGACCGAGCGCGGCGGCACGAGGCGGGCGGACAGCCCGGCCCCGATCGACCAGAAACCGCCGATGGTGAGGCCGACCAGCACCCTGGAGACCAGCATGATCCAGTACGAGGTCGCCACCGCCGCCAGGACGTCGGCGACCGCGAGCACCGCCATGAGCGCGCACAGCATCACCCGGCGGTCCAGGCGGGCGGTGGCCAGCGTGACGGCGGGCGCGGCGACGGCGGCGACGATGCCGGGCAGGGTCATGGTCAGTCCGGTGATGCCATCGGAGATGCCGAAATCGGCGCCGATGTCGGTCAGCAGGCCGATGGGCAGGATCTCGCTGGTGACGATGGCGAAGATGCCCAGCGTGAGTGAGGTGACCGCCAGCCAGCTGATGAGCGGTGGGCGTGGCCGGGCGTGGATGATCGTGGACATGGTTCCGTTCGGGTTAGGGCCGTGGGGTTGGGGAACCAGCCAAGCAGCGGTGGGGGAGCGGATACCGGCAGGTTTCAGACCACACCATGCCGTGACGACATCAGCGCCAAGTGCCGAAGGCGTCGACGTCACCTTGGGTCGGCGGCCTTGTCCCGCAGGTCACAGTGAGATGATCCTTTCTGCCGCGTGTGGCACGTTGACCGCCTCTTCCAGCATGTTGCGCAGCCCGGAGAGCGAGGGCTCGACGGCGCAAGCGTGCGCGGGCCCTCGCTGGCCCCGGTTCGTGCCGCGCCCGCCTGAGCCGAGCTACCGCACCATGTGGACAATCAGACTCCCTCGCCCTCTCCCGTTCCGGGCCGATGCGTGCATACCCGCAGGAATCGAATGGCCGCTCCGTCTATTGCGCCAGCTCGTGCCCCGTCGCGGGGCGCGCGTGCGCTGCTGATATCACGGCGGCGACTGGCATCGCGTCTGCGCCATCGCGATCCGGCTCGTCAGACGGGCCCAGCGCGAAGCAGTGACTGCCGGCGACATCGCCGATTCCGGTTACGAGGTGGCCGGGGCGGATGGCGTCCACGGCTGGGGAACTGGATGCGCTGGACCTCCTGGACTGCCCGGAGGACGGCATCCAGCCGGCCGTCTTCGCCGGCGATCACAGACCGTCGTTACCATCTGTCGTTAGACGCACGTGTGCTGAGATGTGAGCCAGCGCAAGCCGCACTCGAGCGACTGGGCACGGGCGCTGACAGACCCAATCCGCTCAACTCCCGGAGCGGCGCTTCGCCACTGCTCATGATCGGTAAGCCGGCTCATCTGCGAGATGATCAGGATTCGCGGCCAGACGTCCATACCTGGTCACCGATCAATTCTAAGGAGTCGTTTCCCCGATGCTTGACCGCGAAAGACTCGTGTCCACGTTCGATGTGCTGGGGCTGGAGGTGACCACATCGCCGCCCAGTACGCTCGCCGGGCGCGTGACGGACGAAACGGCCAGGCGGGTGATCACCGCGATCGGGATCCCCGAGCGGATCGGTGGTTGCCTCACCTTCACCGATTTCAGTGACGGTCCGACGCTCATCTCCGACGAGGTGCAGGATCCGAATTCAAGCCTGCGGCGGGAGGTTGGAGACTTCATCTTCTTGGGCAGCGGCGCCGGAATCCTTGTCCTGAACGGACAGAGCGGAGAGGTGGCGAGCTGGAACGATGGCACGCTCCGCACGATAAGTTCAGCGCTCGACAAGTTCGTCGAGTTCATGGTCCTCATCCAGGAGAAGCTGAACATCGCGGAGGAAGAGTCCTGGCCGACCGGGGGAGCAGAGACCCGGCAGGCGTCGAACGACCTCATGCGCCGGTTTCGTGAAATCGACAGCGAGGTCATGAAACCGGCCCGAGCATTCTGGCGGAGCGTAGTGATGGGGTCGTTCCGATCCATGGGTTTCTGAGAGGCGTTGCGCAAGCCGAGCGCGAGAAACGCCGCCTCACCTCTCAGTCGGCCGGCTCCTTCCGCGCGCCGACCCGCGCTACCGGGGCCATGGACTGGCAGGGCCGAGAAATCCGGCTGCGGCAAGGTCAGCCCCATGGATGCGTACCGATGTCCCCCAGCGCCGGCCATCAGCCCGTTTTCGGCCTGTCCAAAGAAGTTGCGCCAGCGTGCACTTCGACATAGACCGGCGAGCCGCGCTGTTGCAAGGGTGGATCTCGAAAGGCCAGACGCCCAAACGGCGGAACAACGGGCCGGGCGATGCAATCTGACAAGCAGGCCCGCCGTCGCTTCATGAGTTACGGCACCATGACGTCGATCACCAAGACGATGGCCGTCTTCGGCACGAGCGCCGCCCTGGCCAGTGGTCTCCTGACGCGGTCAGCCGGACCGCGCAAGGGGCGCGTCAGGTTCGAATAACGCGCCACGTCCGGGTGTAGCTCCGGAGGTCGGTCAGTGGGGACGACGTCGCCGGCCGGTGGGATCGTGCTCGGCGGTGATGCGGGCAGAGCTGGCCAGGAAGCGGAGGGGGACCTTCTGCAGGCGGCCGGGGTACGGAGGCCAGGCGACCGGCGCCGGTCACCCCCGAGCAGATGATCGCCAGGGTCGGGCGAGCGTCGACGCCACTGCTGTCTCGGAGTTCGACGACGTCCATGCGATGACGCAGGAGCGGATCTCCCAGTTGCTGATCGAGCAGCCGCTGGTCGCCGACGTGCGGGCCGCGCTGTTCCGGGCGCTGTCCACGGTCCAGGGGTCTCGGCCGAGCAGGACGCGATCGACGCGGCGGGGCGTCACGGGACCGCGTCCGTCTACACGCGAGCCTTGGGCACTCCTCTGCGGTCATAGCCTCCAACCCCTGCAGCCGTACCGGGACCAGTGCCGGTGCCGCGTGGGTCGCTCGCACCCGCGCGATCGCCATCGATGTCCTCAGAGGGTGGCGTCAGCCCGGGCCGCCGCCGAAGCTGATCTCATTGCCGTCCGTGTCCCGGTAGGTCACCTTGGTCGTGCCACCGTCGTACCTCTCGCGCTTCGCGGGCTCGATGCCTCGCCGCGCGATCTCGGCAACCCGTCCGTCGAGGTCGTCGACGAACGACAACACCAGCGCGTTCCCTGCCCGTTGCGGATCTTGCACGATGTAGACGTACCGGTGCTCGGCCACCTCCCACACCGCCTCGATGTCGTTCGGCAGGAATGACGGCGGCCCACCGAAGAACTGCTCGTACCACGGCAGCGCCGCGGCATAGTCGGTGACGGGTACGCCTGCGAACAGATCCAGTGTCATGTGGTCATCCCTACGTCGTCGATGGGTCGCCGGTAATGACCTCGGCAGTGTCGGAAACTCATCGTCGCGATGATCTGACTCAAAGCCGCCCGGTTCCCCGCCCGCGGTGCGACGGCAGGGACACCCATTCCACATCGAACACGAAGAGGCGGATCGGGCCCTGGAGAGTGCGGTGAGGCCGGCGTGGCTCCATCTAGCGGAGGAGCACCGGCAGCGTCGTGGGCCCCTCGGTGATGAGTGACGAGGTGTACGGGATCTCGCCGGGCTCGACCGCCAACCGGAGATCGGGGAACCGGCCGAACAACGACGCCAGCGCGATACGTGCCTCGAGCCTGGCCAGCGGCGCCCCCAGGCAGAAGTGCGGACCGCGGCCGAATGCGAGGTGCGCGTCCGGCTCCCGTACCGCGTCGAACCGCTGCGCCTCCCCGCCGAATCTGGCCCTGTCCGTCCCGGTGCTGGAGATGCCGACCATGATGGGCTGGCCCGCCTCGACTGTCACCCCGCCGAGCCGCACGTCCCGCAGCGGATACCGGAACATGACGCTGATCACCGAGTTCCTGCTGCGCAGCGCCTCCTCCACCACCTGCTCCCAGGCGTTCTTCGCACGCGCGAAGACCAACTGCTCCGGGTCTGAGCACAGCGCGACGACCGTGTTGGCCAGCAGGTGAACCGTGGTCTCGTGACCGGCGATGAGCACCAGCCACAGGATCCACATCATCTCGCTGTCGGACAGGCGGTCGCCGTCGTCCGCCTGCGCACGTATCAGCCCCGTGGTGAGATCGTCGCCCGAGTCGTCGCGCTTGCGCTCGATGAAGGCGGCCAGATACCCGAGCAACCCGGCGTTGGCGGCGAGCATCTCCTCCGGCGAGGTGGTGTGCTGCAGCAGAGTGTGGCTCCAGTCGCGGATCTGCTGCTGCTCGCCCCGCGGCACCCCGAACAGCTCGCAGATCACCATGACCGGCAGCGGCTCGGTGAACAAGCGCACGAGGTCCACCGCGCCGCTCCGGCCGGCCATCCGGTCCAGCAGTTCGTCGGTGATCCGCTGGATGCGCGGGGCCAGTCCCTGTACGCGGGCGGGGGTGAAGGCCCGGTTGATGAGTCCCCGCAGCCTCCGGTGGTCCGCGCCGTCCTGGGTCAGCAGGTGCTCTCCCTGGATGAGCTGGCGCAGCGGCCAGTCGGCCGGGATGGTGCCGTCGTTCAGCGCCGTGAAGTTCGCCGGGTTCTTGCTGAACAGCGTGTCGTCGTTCGTCAGGACCTCGTTGACCAGTTCGTACGAGGTCACGAGCCAGGCGGGCACCTGGCCCGGCAGTTCGACGCGTAAGATCGGCCCGCCCTGGTCGAGGTAACGGCGGAAGGTCGCGGACGTCCGTTCCGACGGCACGGGGATCTGGAGAGGAGTAGCCATGGAATTCCCCACTTTGGGATGAAGGTCCCCCTCACTTTCCGCGTTGGGTTCGGCAGGGCCAAGTCGTGAACGTTGTCACTGTGTAGCCCTCAACCTCTGCCGCTTCCGCCATTGCGGAACGTGAAGGTCTGCTCGGAAGGCCGTGGCGGACCTGCCCAGGGGCCGCGTCGCTGCCCCGGCCTTCCTCCCGAGCGCCCCGCGCTTCCCTGGCCTGCCGACCCCGCGCTGGGCGGTTATCTCGGGGAACGGGCCAGGTCGCTGGGCGGCATGCCGCGGACCCGTTTGAAGGCGTTGCTGAAGGCGAAGCCGTCGGCGTACCCGACCCTCCTGGCCACGGCGGCGACAGTCGCGCCGGGTGTGCGAAGGAGGTCGGCGGCGATGGTCATCCGCCACTCCGTGAGATAGAGCAGGGGCGGCTGCCCGACCAGGTCGGCGAAGCGCCGCGCGAACACCGCCCGCGACATCCCCACCGCCGCGCCCAGGCCCGCGACCGTCCACGGGTGGGCCGGGCGTTCGTGCATCAGGCGCAGCGCCCGCCCGATCCGCGGGTCGGCCAGGGCCCGGTAGCCGGGCGGGGCCTCGACGTCGGGCCGCGCGAACCACGACCGCAGGGCCCGTACCAGCAGCAGGTCCAGGAGCCGGTCGAGCACGACCTGCTGGCCCGGCTCCTCCCGCCCGATCTCGACCGCCAGCAGGTCCAGCAGCGGCGTGAACTCGGGCTCCGGCGGGATGACGGCCACCTCGGGCAGGGCCTTGAGCAGGCGCTCGGACACGTCGCCACGCAGCGGATACTCGGCGGTGACGAACAGGTCGGAGCCTTCGGCGCTGAACCCGTACGTGCGCGGCCCCAGCACGAGGTTGGGCGCGGCTCTCGCGGGGCCGTCGGCCGTCGTCCAGCACGTCTTCGCGTCGTCGACCACCACCTGGGGCTCCGTCCCCGGGCGGTCGGCCACGGTGAACGGCCGCAGGCCGCGGACCAGGACGACGCCGCGCTCCCGGACCCGGACGGGAGCCGCGCCGTCGCGCACGATCCAGGACTCGCCCCGCAGCATCGCGCCCAGCGCCAGCGGGGCGGGATCGTTGAACCGCACCGCCCACGGCGGCTCGGCGACCGACTGGCAGAAGATCGCGCCGTCCGCACGTACACCCGCGAGATAGTCCTCCAAGAGGTCCATGATGAGACGATCTCACATGTGTGCGAGATAGATGGCCATGGAGTGTCTCGCTCGGCACCCGATGTACTGGCCTCATGTCCGATTCACCTGTTCTCGTACTTGGCGCCCGGGGTAAGACCGGCCGCCGCGTCGTCGCCCGGCTCGACCACCTCGGCCGTCCCTTCCGCGCGGCCTCCCGCTCCGGCGGTGCCAGATTCGACTTCGCCGACCGTGACACCTGGGGGCCGGCCCTGGACGGCGCGGGAGCGGTCTACCTCATTCCGATGAGCGAAGCCGTGCCGGCCGCCACCGTGGAAGAGTTCCTCGCGGCCGTGGCCCGGGTCGGCGTCCACCGGGTGGTGCTGCTGTCGGCGCGCGGTGCGGGCGGCGCGGCGGACCCGTACCAGGAGTCGGTCGAGCTGGCCCTGCGCGCGACGGGCCTGGAGTGGACGATCCTGCGCGCGGCCTGGTTCGCGCAGAACTTCGGCGAGGACCTGTTCCTGGAGCCGATCCTGTCCGGGGAACTGGCGCTGCCGGCCGGGGAGGGCCGGGAGGCGTTCGTCGATGCCGAGGACATCGCCGACGTCGCGACCGCCGCGCTCGTCCAGGACGGCCACGCGGGCGAGATCTACGAACTGTCCGGCCCCGAACCGGTGTCGTTCCGCACCGCGGTCGAGATGATCTCCGAGGCCACCGGGCGGCCCGTCCAATACACGGCGCTGGAGACCTCCCGGTTCACCGCCGCGCTGACGGCTCAGGGAGTGCCCCCGGAGGCGGCCGACCTGGCGGCCGAGCTCCTGGGCCGGATCCGCGACGGCGCCGGTGAGCACATCGGCGACGGTGTACGGCGAGCGCTCGGACGCGACCCGCGGTCCTTCGCCGACTACGTCAAGGCGGCCGCCGCCGCGGGAACCTGGGGCAACTGAGCCGAGGCCCGGAGTGCCTCAGCAACACAAGACGAGACGTTCCGTCTCTTGGTATCGTCGCTCGGAACCCAACCCATGAGGAGCGAGTCATGGCCCGAGCGACCGACCCGCAGACCGGCGGACTTCGCCACGCTGAGACCTTCGTCGAGGTCGCGGACGGTTATCGGCTCTGGGTGGAGACGACCGGCGATCCGGAGCGTCCCGCCCTGTTGCTGGTGATGGGAGCCAACGCGAGCGGGCTGACCTGGCCCGACGCGTTGGTCGAGCTGCTGTCCCGCGACCACTTCGTCGTCCGCTACGACCACCGCGACACCGGACGCTCCACCCATGCCTTCCACGAGCGTCCCTACCCGATCCGGGCGCTGGCCGGCGACCCGATCGCGGTCCTCGACGCGCTGCGGATCACATGTGCTCACGTGGTCGGGATGTCGATGGGCGGCACCCTGGTCCAGCTGCTCCTCCTCGACCAGGCGGACCGGCTGATGAGCGCCACGATCTTCGGCTCCGCGCTGATCGGCGGGGCGGCCCCCGACCCCGGCATCTCCGACGACGACCTGCCCGGACCCGACCCCGGGCTGCTCGCTCTGTGGGCGGAGCTCGGACAAGAGCGCGACCCGGAGGCGGAGCTGCGCTGGCGCGTCGAGCACTGGAAAGTCCTCAACGGCGACGTCCTGCCCTTCGACGCCGAGGAGTTCGCCGACCTCGAACGCCGGATCGCCACCCACGGCGGCACCTGGCGTAACTCCGCCGCCCATGCCCTGGCCGACCAGTCGGGCATGGAGCGCGGGGCCGAACTCGCGAACGTCTCGGTGCCCACCCTGGTGATCGACGCGCCGGAGGATCCCGTCACCCCGCCGCCGCACGCCGCCCGGCTGGCGCGCGCCATCCCCGGCGCCACGCTCGTCACAGTGCCCGGTCTCGGCCACGCGCTGCCCCGCGCGGTCGTGCCGTCCCTCGCGGCGACGATCATCACCCACACCGGTGGGCGGCCCTGACGTTCACCGGCGTCGGCGGGTTCAGGTGGCGAAGTCGGCCAGAGCGGGCTCCAGCAGATCGAACGCCTGGGTGGCTTCGGCGCCGATGGTGCGGGCGATCTCGTCGTTGGAGCGTCCGGCCAGGGTGAGGTCCTGGATGCGTTGGAACAGTATGCGGTGAACGGTGCCCAGGAGCCCTGCGGCGGTCCGGACGGTGATGTCGTCGGGGGTGGTGCCGGTGGCCTCGGCGAGGGCTTGGGTGAGGCGGTGTTCGCGCTGGTCGTGCAGGCCTCGCAGGCAGATGGTCAGGGTGGGGCTGTCGGCGATCATGCGGGCGAAGGCCGCGCCGGAGAAGCCGGCGACCGGGTCCTGGGCGGCGATGGCGTCCTGCGAGGCGCGGCGCAGCGCGGTCAGGGCGGATTGCCCGGGCTGCCGGGTGGCGACGGCCTGGGCCAGGGCGGCGGCGAACTCCTCCTGGTGGTCCAGGGCCAGGTCTTCCTTGCGGGCGAAGTAGTTGGTGACGGTCTTCTTGGCGACGCGGGCGGCGGCGGCGATCTCGGCGATGGTGGTCTGTTCGAAGCCTTGGGCGATGAACAGCCGGGTGGCGTGGTCGGAGATGAGCTGCCGGGTCTCCTGCTTCTTGGCCTCCCGCAGGCCGATGGGCGACTCGAGCGGGGTGGGCTCGCCGGCGGTCTGAGCCGGAGTCTGGGTAGCCATGGGGAAATATTACCCCCGTAGCATTTTTATGTTGACACCTCTGAGCCGTCTGGGCTAAATTTACGCCCGTCGTAAGTTTGCGACCATTCGAAGGAGGGTGCCCATGCGTCACCTCGACCCCGCCGCCGAGCAGGCCATCCCCGCGATCGACCGCACCGATCTGCTGACCGGGCAGCTGGGCCACCACCGGCCGGAGCAGCCCCTCAAGCGCGGTGACGACCTCCGCCATCTGCCCTCCGACCGTGCTGTCCGCGGGCGACGCGAGCCCCGTGTCGCCCGCAACATCCCCCGCCGCCGCGGCTACTGACCCGCGTCGGCACCTCACACCTCCGTCCCGGCCCCGACCCGACAGGGAGACCTTCTTGCAGATCATCGCGTCCACCGTCTCGCTCACGATCGACGACATCGCCGCCTCCCAGGCGTTCTTCACCACTCACCTGGGCTACACCGTTCAGGCCGCCGCCGACGGCTTCGTCTCCCTCACCCGTACCGATGCGGTGGACGTCGTCCTGCTCGCCCGCGGCACCCAGGTCCTGCCGCCTGAGCAGCGCGATCAGCACGCGGCGGGCCTGATCCTGGCGTTCACCCTCGCCACCGGCCTGCGGGACCAGGAGAAGCTGCTGCGTGACGCCGGGGTCGAGATCACGATGCCGCTGCGTGAAGAGCCCTGGGGCGAACGCCTGTTCCAGGTCACCGACCCCAACGGCGTGATCATCCAGTTCGTCGAATGGGCCACGCCCGACAACGCCTGAGGACGCCGTCGCCAGGCGGCGCGCCTCTGCTCGCCCGGCCCGGGCCGCGTCGCGCGGGGCGGCCACGAGGGTCGGCTGGCCATGGGCGGCAGGAGCGGCTCGGCACCCTTCGGCGCGGGTGATCGTCTGGGGCGGTCCCGCGCCTGCCGTCGCCCGTTCAGGCCGGTAGCACCGATCCAATGCGCCTAAGATGATCGTCGCCGGAAGTAGTGCACGGTCAGGAGGGCGAGCAGCGGGCCCCAGGCGGCCAGCGGCGCGTACGTGACCCAGAAGGCGACCGCCTGCCAGCCGTGCACGATCAGGCCGGAAGGGCTCCCGTTGATCATCCGGCCGAAGGCGAACATGACCAGCGCGAACGGGAAGACCATCAGCACCGCCGCACCCAGGCCGGCGGGGACGACGGCCGCCAGGACCGGCACCCGCCGGCCGCCCAGCCCGGGGATCCAGCGCGGCCACACCTCACCCCAGCGGGCGACCAGCCCGACAGTGAGGAACGCCGTCGCCTCGCTGACCACGCTGAGCGTGACGATGTACCACCACTCGCCGTCGATCAACACCGGCCCGTGGCCGGGCGGGGGAGCCCCGCCGAACTCCAGCAGCGGCGCCCCGAAAACGAAGGCCGCGATCCGCCAGATGCCGGCGGGCAGCGGGGTCAAGGTGGTGGCGTAGGCGGCCCACACGGCCCAGCGGGGCACGCCCACCGCCGTCCGGCCGTGCAGCCTGGCCAGGATGGCCGGAAGCCGTCCGGTCCGTGGTGTTCCGCCGAGGGTGGTGGTCATGCGGGGGCCTCCGGTCAGGCAGGTGGTGTTCGCGTGGCGCGTTCCGATGCTCGCCGCCGCAGCGTCCGTGAACATCCCCCACGTGGGGGACCCGTATTGACCACCTGCCAGGCCGTGCTGCCCAGGGTCAGAGCGTGATCCACTCCGTGCTCGTGGTCACCGCGTCGAGCACCTCCGGGATCGGGTCCACGCCCAGGCCCGGCCCCACGGGCACCTCCAGGTGGCCGTCGGACAGCTCGAAGGGCTGGGTGATGTCGGTGGAGTAGTAGCGCCGCGACCCGGAGGTGTCGCCGGGCAGCGTGAAGCCCGGCAGGGCGGCCAGGGCCACGTTCGCCGCCCGGCCGAGGCCGGTCTCCAGCATGCCGCCGCACCACACCGCGATGCCGTTCGCCCGGCACAGGTCGTGGATGCGCCGGGCCTCCAGGTAGCCGCCGATCCGGCCGGGCTTGATGTTGACGATCGAGCACGAGCCGAGCGCGATGGCGGCGGCCGCGTGCTCGGCCGACTCGATCGACTCGTCCAGGCAGATCGGCGTCTTGAGCTGCTTGGCCAGCCTGGCGTGCTGCACGAGGTCGTCGTTGGCCAGCGGCTGCTCGATCAGCAGCAGGTCGAACGCGTCGAGCCGGGCCAGGCGGCGGGCGTCGCTCAGCGAGTAGGCGGCGTTCGCGTCGACCTGGAGGAGAACGTCGTCGCCGAACCGCTCGCGCACGGCCCGGACCGGCTCCAGGTCCCAGCCGGGCTCGATCTTGAGCTTGATGCGGACGTACCCCTCGTCGAGGTAACCCCCCACGGCGTCGAGCAGCTGCGGGATCGAGTCCATGATGCCGACCGACACCCCGCACGGCACCCGCGTGCGGGAGGCGCCGAGGAAGCGGGCGAACGACTCGCCCGCCGTCCTGAGCTGCGCGTCCAGCACCGCCGTCTCCACCGCGGCCTTCGCCATCCGGTGGCCCTTGATGGGCTCCAGCGCGCGGCCGACGTCGTGCACGTCCAGCGTCTTCGGCAGCGCGGGCAGCAGGAAGCGCCGGATCACCTCGGCCGCGCCGTCGGTGTACTCGGAGGAGTAGAGCGGCTCGTCCATGGCCACGCACTCGCCCCATCCCTCGGCGTCCGGCGTCACCACCCTGACCAGCAGGACGTCGCGGGCCGTCTCCGTGCCGAACGACGTGCGGAACGGCGCCACCAGCGGCATCGCGATCCGCCGCAGCTCAACTCCAGTGATCTTCACTTCTTCTCCACTACGTAGTAGGACTTCCCGGCGAACCCCGTGACCGCGCGGCCCTCGGCCATCAGGCCGCCCAGCACGTCGCGTACGGCGTGCCGCCACGCCTTGGCCGTTCCCGGGTCGGCGCCGCGCAATCCCGCGATGTCCGCGGGCACGGCCACCAGCACCGTGCCGGCGTCCACCGGACCGGCCACCGGCCGCCCGCCCACGTCGGCGAGCGCCACCACGGCGCCCGGCGGCGGGCCGTCCGACGGCCGCGCCACAGCATCCGGCCGCGCCACAGCCTCCACGCGCGGGTCGGACAGCGGCCAGACGGTCAGGAGCCGGTCGGACTCGTCGCCCCGGTTGATCGCGTCGTCCATGACCCCGTAGAAGCAGGGCAGGTACTCGCGGGGCCGGGCGCCCAGCTTGGCCAGGTTGAAGTGGGCGTTGCGGCGCATGAGCGGATCGTAGGTCCAGGTGATCCGCTCCAGCCCGCGCTCCAGGGCCCACCGGCGCTGGTGCAGCTTGAGCGCGAACCCGATGCCGCGCCCGGCCGCCGCCCCCGTGACATGGGAGTGCAGTGCGTTCCCGCTGGCCAGGAACCCGACCGAGCCGCCCACCAGGCGGCCGCCCTCGAAGGCGCCCGCCACGTAGCCGCCCGCGTGCGACAGGGCCCGCATCAGCTCGACCGTGATGGGCGGGGCGCCGGTCCCGAAGTGCCAGATGTCCTCGAACAGCGCATCCACCTGCTCGAACTCCGCCATCTCATGGAGCTCCCTGACCTCGACCAACCTGCCGCTCCTCGTCTCGGACGTTCCCAGGCGACGGTATTCGATGGCGGGGCCGCCGCGATTCGTCCGGGTTCACCAAGCCGGGGCCGGGCTTTGGTGGAAGCGGCTAACAGGGTGTGATGAGGAGCCTGCTGGGGGCCTCCTGGCTGAGGCGTACCGACTCCAGGGGGACGGCCCCGGCCAGGCAGGCGCGTACGGTCTCCGCCCGCACGTCACCGGCGAGCGAGCTGCGGCCGTCGCGGCGGATCTCCACCGCGCACGGCCCGGGCTGCGCGGCCATGACGAGGCCCGCGGCGGTCGCCCCGGCCAGCGCGCCCGGATCGCTCGCGGTCCAGCCGTAGTGCCACATGCCCGCCGCCACGACGGGCGCCGCGGGGCAGCAGTCCGGCGCGGTGGCCACCACGTCGATCCCCTGGAGCAGGGCCTCGGCGATCTCCTCCGCGCACGTCGCCACGAGGGTGCCCACGCGCAGCCCGGGAAAGCCGGGCATCGGACCGCCGACTCCGTAGATGAGCTTGATGCCCGTTTCGAGGGGCCCTGGACCGCCGTCGTGCCAGCCGCAGATCACCATGTCGAGCGACCCGGCAGATCTCCACGTGCCGATGCGCAGCATGATTCTGGACTACCCTTGACCGTGGATCATCACACACCGTCACGGGATAGGGTGACGCGAGTGGAAGATGAGATCGCGCGGGTGCTCGGCGGCACCGACGCCGTCGTCGAGCCGCTCACGCACAACCCGCTGAACGCGGTGACCGGCGGCATCTGGCGGGTGCGCAGGGGGTCGAGGTCGGCGGTGCTCAAGGTGCTGACCCGCCGCAAGGAAGGCGGCACGGGGTGGGGGCACTCGGACGATCCGCGCCACTGGAACTACTGGCGCAGGGAGGCCGACGTCTACGCCGACGGCCTGCCGGGGCTGTGGGCGGGCTCGGGGCTGGCCGCGCCGAAGCTGCTGGAGCTGGTCGAACGCGACGACGGCGACCTCGCGCTGTGGACCGAGGACGTGGCCGGGCGGCCCGGCACCACCTGGGACCTCGGGCGCCACACGCTGTTCGGGCACCAGCTCGGCCTGGCCCAGGGGGCGGCGGGCCAGGTGGAGCGGCCCTGGTCGAGCCGGTCGTTCCTGCGCGACTATCTGGGCTCGAAACCGGTCCCGTACGAGCTGCTGGAGGACGACGCGGTCTGGCGCCACCCCCTGGTCGCCGAGAACTTCCCGCCCGGGCTGCGCGGGGAGCTGGTGCGGCTGCACCGGGACCGGGAGGAGTTCCTGGCCGTCCTGGAGTCGCTGCCGAGGGCGCTGTGCCACCTCGACGTGTGGCCGAGCAACGTGATCGACCGCGACGGCGAGAGCGTGCTGGTGGACTGGGCGTTCGCGGGCGACGGCGCGCTGGGCGAGGACGTCGGCAACCACATCCCGGACAGCGTGTTCGACCTGTTCCTGCCGGCCGCTCTGCTGCCCGCGCTCGACGCGGCCGTCCACGGGGCGTACGTGCGGGGGCTGCGGGATTCCGGCTGGCGCGGTGACGAGCGGCTGGTGCGGCTGGCGGTGTGCGCGTCGGCGGTCAAGTACGACTTCCTGACCCCGCTGATGCTGGCCCGGGCAGGGGAGACGCAGCTCGACTACGGCGGCGCCACGCCCGTGGACGCGGCCCGCCGGTTCAGGGAGCGGGGGGAGGCGCTGATGTTCCTGGCGGGATGGGCCGACGAGGCCCGCAGGCTGGCCGAGGCCGTCAGGCTGCCTTAACGGTCGAGGACGTGCAGGGTGTGCGGGTACGCGCCCAGCGGCACCGGCCCGTCGTCCGCGCACACCACCACGTCCGCGACCCGGGCCCCGAACAGTTCGGGCACGTAGATGGCGGGCTCCAGACAGAACACCATCCCCGGCTCGAACACGGCGTCCTCACCCGGCCACGGCCCCTCGTCGTGCCCCAGCCCGACGCCCCGGCCCACGTGCGCCGCCGCGAAGCGCCCGTACCCGCTGCCGTCGATCACCTCGCCCACGGCCCTGGCCACCTCGTCCACCGGCACGCCGGGCCGCACGGCCGCGAGCCCGGCCCGGTGGGCGGCCAGCACCACCGAGTACATCGCCTCGAAGTCGTCCGGCGGCTCCGCCACGGCGAACACCCTGGACACCTCGGCGCAGTAGCCGCCCCACCGCCCGCACACCGCCACGGCCAGCGCGTCCCCGGGGTTGATCACGCGCTCCCCGGGCACGTGCGCGGGGAGCGCCGTGTGCTCCCCGGCCGCCACCCGCAGCGACAGCAGCTCCTCGCACCCCGACTCGGCCAGCAGCACCCGCAGCCGGTAGGCCATCGCCCGCTCGGTCGCCCCGAACCAGGCCAGCTCCAGCGCCTGCCCCAGCACCCCTTCCGCCGCCGCGACCGCGCGCCCGACGGCCTCGACCTCGTACGGCTCCTTGCGCAGCCGCAGCGGCCACAGCACCGAGGACGCGGGCACGAGCTCGGCCTCGATCGCCAGCCCGAACAGCTCCCGCACCCGCATCTCCGGATCCACCCCGACCCGGCGCGCCCCCGCGGGCACCACCCCGGCCGGATCGCCGGTCTCGGCCACCACGTCCTGCGTGACCACCAGGAACGCGCCCTGACGGTCCCCAAGTAGGCTCCCGAGGAAGCGGGCGTCCGGTGAGGGCCGCAGCACGAGGGCCTCCACCCCGGCCTCGTCCATGGCCGCCCGCACCGCCGCCAGCCGCGCCGCGGCGGCCCGCGGCCCGGGGACGGGGGTCACTTCGGCTCGTGCAGCCAGCAGGCGACCGGCCCGAACTCCGGCTCCTTCACGCGGCACACGTCCATCACGGACGGGCACCGCGGGTTGAACCGGCACCCACCCGGCGGGTTCGCCGGGTCCGGCACGTCACCGGCCAGCTCGGCGGGCAGCATCCCCATCCCGTCCGGCTTGGGGATGGCCTGGAGCAGCGCCTTCGTGTACGGGTGCTTCGGGTCGGCGTCGGCCCACACCTCGGCCGTGTCGCCCACCTCGACGATCTTGCCGAGGTACATGACCGCGATCCGGTCGGCGATCAGCCGCACCACGGACAGGTCGTGGCTGATGAACAGCAGCCCCGCGCCCGAGTCCACCGCCAGGTCCCGCATCAGCCTGGCCACCTGCGACTGCGCCGAGGCGTCCAGCGCCGAGATGGGCTCGTCGCCGATCAGCAGCCGCGGCCGGGCCGCGAGCGCCCTGGCGATGGCGATGCGCTGCCGCTGCCCGCCGGAGAACTCGTGCGGATGCCGGCCGGCGAAGTCCCGCGGCAGGCCGACGCGTTCCAGCAGGTCGGCGGGGGAGGTGGCGGTGTCCTGCGAGGTGCGCAGCCCGTCGGCGATCTGGTCGCCGACCCGCCGCCGGGGGTTGAGGGAGGCGTACGGGTCCTGGAAGACCATCTGGATCCCGGTCAGCTTCCTGCGCCGCAGGCCGAGCGGCGTGACCGGCTGCCCGTCGAACGCGATCGAGCCCGCGGTGATCGGGTTGAGCCCGCAGACGGCGCGGGCCAGCGTCGACTTGCCGCACCCGGACTCGCCGACCAGCCCGACGACCTCGCCGGGGTTGACCGCCAGGCTGGCGCCCGCCACGGCCCGCACGGCGGGACGCCCGGGGGTGCGGTGCTCGACGACCAGGTCGTCGATGGCCAACAGAGTCATTGCGCCTCCGCGTCGGGTAGGGACTCCAGCAGGGAACGCGTGTAGGCGTGCTCGGGCTCCCGCAGCACCCGCCCGCGCGGCCCCGACTCCACGACGAGGCCGTCCTTCATCACGCTCACCTCGTCCGCCACCGCGGACATCACCCCGAGGTCGTGGGTGACCAGCAGCACCGCCAGGCCCAGCTCGTCGCAGAGCCCGCGCAGCAGCCGCAGCACGCCGGCCTGCACGGTCACGTCGAGCGCGGTGGTCGGCTCGTCGGCGATCAGCACCTTGGGGGAGCAGGCCAGCGCGATGGCGATGGCGATGCGCTGGCGCATCCCGCCGGAGAACTGGTGCGGGTAGCGCCCGTACGCCTCCTCCGCGCCCGGGATGCGCACCTTGCCCAGCAGCTCCACCGCCCGGGCCCGCGCCTCGCGCTTGTCCAGCCCCAGGTGGTGGCGCATGTGCTCGGTGAGCTGCTTGCCGATGGTCAGCATGGGGTGCAGGCTGGTCGCCGGGTCCTGGAACACCATGGCGACCTCGCCGCCGCGCACCCGGTTCAGCTCCTTGGGCGGCAGGGTGAGCAGGTCGCGCTCGCCGAGCCGGATCGCGCCCGACACGCGGGCGCCGTGCGGCAGCAGCCCGAGCACGGCCAGGCCCGTCATCGTCTTGCCCGAGCCGCTCTCCCCGGCCAGCCCGTGCACCCGGCCGGGCTCCAGCGCGAGATCGACACCGCGCAGGATCTCCTTGCCGCCGATCGACATCTTCAAATCGGTGATGTCCAGCGTCGTCACAGGTCCTCCTTCGTCGGACCTGCGACCGGGTCGCTGTGCTGTCTCGTTCCCTCGCTTCGCTCGGTCACAGGTCCTCCTTCGTCGGACCTGCGACCGGGTCGCTGTGCTGTCTCGTTCCCTCGCTTCGCTCGGTCACAGTGCACGCTCCTTGATCGCGCGGGCCGTACGGGGGTCGAGCGCGTCCCGCAGGGTGTCGCCGAGGAAGTTGAACGCCAGCACCACCGTCAGGATCGCCAGCCCCGGGAACGTCGCCACCCACCAGCTGTCGAACACCTCCACGCCCGAGGCCACCATCGCCCCCCACTCGGGGGAGGGCGGCTTGGCCCCGAGGCCCAGGAACGACAGCCCGGACAGCAGCAGCAGCGCGGTGCCGATGTCCAGCGTCGCGAGCACGAGGATGGGGCCGGTCACGTTCGGCAGCACGTCCACGCGCAGCGACCGCCACACGGAGAAGCCCAGCAGCCGCCCGCTCAGCACGAACTCCCGCTCGCGCACCCCCAGCACCAGCCCCCGGGTGACGCGGGCGTACGCGGGCCAGGCCACCACCAGCACGGCCAGCACCGCGTTCGTCAGGCTGGCGCCCAGCGCGGCGGCCACCACCATGGCCAGGATCACGGTCGGGAACGCGAACACCAGGTCCGCCAGTCGCATGATCGTCTCGTCCACCCAGCGGCCGAAGTACCCGGCGCAGGCGCCGAGCAGCCCGCCGATCAGCACCGACAGCACGACCAGCAGCAACGTCAGCGGGATCGACACCCGGGCCCCGTACATGACGCGGCTCAGGATGTCGCGGCCGAGCTGGTCCGTGCCGAACCAGTGCCCGGGCCCCGGCGGCGCGAGCCGCGGCAGGTCCTGGGCGAGGGGGTCGTGCGGCGCCAGCACGGGGGCGGCCAGCGCGATGACCAGCCAGGCCACCGCCAGCACGGCGCCGACCACGGCCAGCGGCTGCCGCCACGCCTCGGGCAGCCGGGCAAGCAGGCCCCTGCGGGCCAGAGGGTCCCGCCGTCTCATTGCAGCCTCACTCGGGGATCGATGACGCCGTACAGGACGTCCACGATCAGGTTGATGACCAGGTAGACGACGCCGACGACCAGGCCGACGCCCATGACGGCGGGCAGGTCGAGGGTGGTGGCGCTCTTGTACGCGTACTGGCCGACGCCGGGCCAGGCGAAGATCGCCTCGACCAGCACGGTGCCGGACAGCAGGCTGCCGAACGCCAGGCCCGCCACGGTGATGATGGGCACCAGGGCCGAACGCAGCACGTACCGGAAGAGGATCACCCGGCCGGGCAGGCCCTTGGCCCTGGCGGCGCGCACGTAGTCCTGCCCCAGCACCTCCAGCACCGCCGAGCGCGTGAAGCGGGTGAGCAGGCCGATCGTGTAGAGCGCCAGCACCAGCGCGGGGGTCACGAGGTGCCCGACCGCGGAGGAGAACACGTCCCACCGGCCCGCCACCAGCGCGTCCACGGTCTGCAGCCCGGTCACGGCCGGGACCGCGCCGTTGAGCGCCGCGTCCACCCGGCCGCTGCCCGGGGTGAGCTGCAGCCGGTAGAAGAACACGTAGAACGCCACCAGCGCCAGCCAGAACGTCGGGACCGAGATGCCGATGAGGCTCAGCACGCGCAGCGCGTGGTCCGACAGCCGGTCCCGGCGCAGCGCGGCGATCACGCCGAACGCCACGCCCAGCACCAGCGACACCAGGATCGCCGCCCCGGCCAGCTCCAGCGTCGCCGGGACGAACTCGGCCAGGTCCTGGCTGACCGGCCGGTGACTCTGCTGGCTGGTGCCGAGGTCGCCGTGGACCAGGCCCTGGAGGTGCAGCACGTACTGCTCCCAGAGCGGCTTGTCCAGGCCGTGCTCGGCCCGCCACTGGGCCACGATCGCCGGGTCGCCCAGCGCCCGCTGGCCGAGGTTCGCGGCCACGGGGTCGCCGGGCACCAGGTTCGTCAGGACGAACGTGACGAGCGTGATGCCCCAGGCCATCAGGACCGCGAGCAGGATGCGCCGGATCAGGAAGCGGACGAGCGGATGGACCCGTCTCGCCCGGCTCCGGCGGGGTTCGCCCGGGATGTCGGACACCTGCGAGGCTCCCTTACTTCACGCCGAGGTCGGCCACGTCCACCGTCCACACCGGGTGGTACTCGAGGCCGGTCACCGACGCCGCCGTCACGATGTTCTGGCTGGGCTGGATCAGCGGGACGAACGGGCCGGAGGCGTTCAGCTTGGTCTGCACGTCCACGTAGGCGGCCTTGCGGGCGTCGTCGCCGATCGCCGTGGCGGCCTTGTCACCGGCGGCCTCGATCTCCTTGGCCGCTCCCGCCTTCCAGCTGGCCCGCAGGCCCACCGTCTTGCCCGGCAGGAACGCCAGGTAGTCGCTCGGGTCCGGGTAGTCCGGGCCCCAGTACCACAGGCCCATCTCCTCCTTGCCGTTGCGGTAGTTGTCCAGGGCCGTGGTGACCGGCGCGGGCTGCAGGTCGACCGTGATGCCGACCTCCTTGAGGTTGGCCTGGACGCGCTCGGCCAGCGGCTGGAAGGACAGGCCGTTGACGGTCAGCTCGCTCGGGTACTCCAGCTTGACGGTCGGGTTCGACACGCCGCTGGCGGCCAGCGCCGCCTTGGCTCCCTCGACGTCCCGCTTGGCCGCCTGGTCGGCGGGCAGCGCGCCGAGCAGCTGCGACGGGATGACGCCCGGCGCCTGCGCCGCGCCCTCGCCGGCCAGCTCCAGCAGCCCCGCGTAGTCGACGCCCTTGCGGACCGCCTCGACGAACTTGGGGTTCGTCGTCGTCTTGCTGATCGCGGAGTCCTGGTTGGCCAGCAGGAAGATGACGTTCGCCGAGGCGGTCTTCTTGACCTGCAGGGTCGCGGGCATGCCGGTGACCTGGTCGCCCGACAGGTTGAGGGCGATCTGGCTGTCGCCGCGCTGGACGTTCAGCTTCTGCGTGGCGGCCTCGACGTTGCGGATGACGACCTTGTCGTAGGCGGGCTTGGTGCCGTAGTACTTGGGGTTCGCCTTGAGCGTGACCTGGCTGCTCACGTTGAACGACTCGATCTGGTACGGGCCGGAGCCCGCCGAGGCCGAGTTCAGGTACTGCTCGGCCTTGTCCTGGGCGTCCGTGGTGGCGCCGTGCTCCTTGGCGACCTTGCTGTTGAGGATGCCGAGGGCCGGGTTGGGCAGGATGTACGGCAGCGCCGGGTTGGCCGCCTTCGACGTCAGCGTGATCGTCGAGTCGTCGGTCTTGGCCACCTCGACGCCGTCCAGCAGGAACGACGGCGTGCCCTTCATGTCCCGCACGCGCGTCAGCGAGAACACCACGTCGTCCGCGGTCAACGGCGACCCGTCCGCGAACGTGGCGCCCTTCTTCAGCTTGAGCGTCAGGATCTTGCCGTCCTTGCTCAGCTCGTACGACTCGGCGAGCGCGGGCACCGGCTTGGTCACGTCCGCGCCGTCGAACGTCAGCAGCGTCTCATAGACGGCCTTGCCGACGATCAGACCCGTCGGCTCGTACGTGCGGCCCGGGTCGGCCGTCTTGAGGTCGAAGGACGTGTCGATGACGAGGGTCTTGCCCCCACCGCCGGACGCGGCGGGAGTCTGGGAGCCGCCGCCGCTGCCGCAGGCGGCCAGGGCGAGTGCACCGGCGAGCAGCACAGCCGCCGTCTGCGAGCGGGTCGCCATGATGGGTCCTCCAAGATTTGGACGTTCGGCAGGAAGATGTCGAGGATTGTGCGGCAGAACGTCCAGGCACTGTGCGGTCGGTGAGACGTATATAAAGGTCAGTGAGGTAATGATGAGTGAAATTTCCAGAAATGGTGTCGGCGGCGGCGGTCAGCCTGGACGGATCGGCATCGGTCTCGAGCTTGACGATATCCACATGAAGATCCTTGAGGTCCTGCGCGAGAACGGCAGGATCTCGGTGGCCGCGCTGGCCGACCGGGTGGGCATCTCCCGCGCGAACGCCTACACGCGCTTCGAGGCGCTGCGCGCCGACGGCGCGATCAAGCGTTTCACCGCCGAGATCGACCACGTGCGGGCCGGGCTCGGCATCACCGCCCTGATCTTCGTGACCGTACGCCAGCAGATGTGGAAGCAGTTCCGGGCCGAGCTGGCCCGGATGCCGGAGGTGGAGTACTGCGCGATCACCACCGGGCAGCACGACGCCATGATCCAGGTGCGGGTGTCCGACGTGGCCGCCGTGCACACCATGGTGACCGACCGGCTGGCCAACATCCCGGCGGTCAAGGCGACGGAGACCGTGTTCATCCTGGACGAGGTGCTCAAGCGGCCGTACGTGCTGCCCAGCGACCGCGATCGTGATCGCGACCGGGCCCGTCCGGCGCGGCGGCCCGTCCAGGAGGGGGCGCAGGGCGGCGTGCCGCTCGGCAAGATGCGCTTCGTCGGCGCCGCCGAGGGCCGCGCCGCCCTCCGCAAGGACGACTGAGTGATCAGCCGACCTCCCTGCACACGCTCACGTGCACCGTGTCGTCCCCGTCGAAGCTGAACTCCTCCACCAGGCGCAGCAGCCCGTCGTCCCCCTTCTCGATGCGGCTGCTGCTCTGGCCGCCCGCCTTCCCGCCGGCCTTCAGCGCGTGCGCGTACGAGATCGCCACCTGGGCGTCGTCACGCATGCCCACGAAACGCCCATGGGTCACGGTGTCGCCGGAGTAGCTGCCCCACACCACCCCGTCGGACTCCTGGTACAGGAACTCCGTCGGGCTGTCCGGGTCGACTGCGCTCGCGGTCGAGCTCACCATCACGAATTTGCGGCCGTTGAGATTCACGCCCGTCATGGTGGCCCACAATCCAGAAATATCAGCATTCCTCTGGACGGATCGTGAGGAGACCGGTCAATGATCGACAATCCGTCCAGCCAGGATCGTCACGCTGAGGGCCAGTACGCGAACCCTTCCAGGGAGGAGGCCCGCCACCGCGGACCATGCGGGACCTGCGCAGTCTCGCCAGAACGTCTACCAGCGCGTCACGGCCGCTCCGGACCGCTGGGCCTTCACCGTACACGACGGCCCCCTCCTCGTCCTCAGAGCCTGGCAAACCCGCTCTGACCAGGTTCGACGGCCGGTGGACAGGAAAGGGGCCGCGAGAGAGGGCCTCTCCGCGGGGCCGCTGCTTCCGTAAGCAGAGGAGGTGGTGCTGGCGACGGTGACCAACGGGTGCACGGGCACGCTTCCGGCATCGCGGTCGACACCCAGGACACCATGAGGTTCGCCGCCCGGAACGGCGTCCGGGCGTGGACCGAGGAGGTCCCGCTGGAGGAGGCCGGTGCGGCGTTCCAGAAGATGCTCTCCGGCCGGGCCCGCTTCCGCATGGTCCTGACCACGGGTAACTGATCACGGTGGCCGGGCTGGAGCAGCAGGCTCGCTTTGTCAGAGGTGCCGGTGCTTTCTATGCTCGGCGTGTGCTGGGGAGAGACGACGAGAGCGAACTGCTTGAGTCGTTGCTGCGGCGCGCCGCCGAGGGACGCGGCGGCGGAGTGATCCTCCACGGTGAGCCGGGGATCGGGAAGACCGCGCTGCTGTCACATGCCACGGAGCGGTCCGCGGGGTTCCGGGTGCTCCGCGCGGTGGGCGTCGAGCCGGAGGCCGATCTCGCGTACGCGACGCTGCACCAGCTCCTGCTCCCCCTGCTCGGGCGGGCCCACGAGCTGCCGGACCCGCAGGCGCAGGCTCTGCGCGTCCTGTTCGGGCGCGCGCACGGCACGCCACCCGATCCGTTCCTGGTGGGCCTGTCGACCCTGTCGCTGCTGTCCCTGGCGGCCGGGGAGAAGCCGGTGTTGTGCGTCGTCGACGACGCGCACTGGGCCGATCGGCCGACGCTGAAGACCCTGGCGTTCGTCGCCCGCCGGCTGGACGACGAGCCCATCGCGGTGGCGCTGGCCGCGCGCGCCGACGAGGGCCACAGCACCGATCTGCCCGACCTGCGCCGCATCCCGCTCGCGGGCCTCGAACCCGAAGCGGGCAGGGCGCTGCTCGCCGGGCGCGCGGGCGGGCGGCGCCTCAGCGAGGGTGAGCAGGACCGTCTGCTGGCGATCACCGGGGGAAATCCCCTGGCCCTGCTCGAGCTTGCCGGAAGGAGGATCCCGCCGGAGGGGACACCGGAGCCGCCGGCCATGACGGACCGGCTGCAGCGGTCGTTCCTGGCCAGGATCCGGGCGCGGCACGTCGAATCACTGCCGCTGCTCCAGCTGATCGCCGCCGACGGCTCGGGCAGCGTCGAGACCATCGAGAAGGCGGCCGCCTCCATGGGGATCGCCGCCGACCTGCTGCACCGCGCCGAGCTCGACGAGCTGCTGACCTACGACGGGCCGCGGCTGGCGTTCCGGCATCCGCTGATCCGATCAGCGGTCTACCACAGCGCCACGGGCAACCGGCGCGTCGCGATCCACCGCGCCTTCGCCGCGGCCTTCGACACCCCGGCCGACCAGCACCGCCATGCCTGGCACCTCGGGCAGGCCGCCGTCGGGCACGACGAGCACGCCGCCGACCAGCTCGAGCACTCGGCCGAACAGGCGGCCCTGCGCGGGGGCCCGGCCGCGGCCATGGCCTCGCTGTCGCGGGCGGCCGAGCTCACGCTCGACGGCCCACGCAGGGGACGGCGGCTGTGGAGCGCCGCGCACGCCGCCGCCCAGGGCGGGTTCACCGCCGCGGCTGCCGAACTGCTCGATCAGGCCGAACGCGAGCCCTCCCTGGAGGAGACGGACCGGATCTCCGTGGCCGTCATGCGAGCCATCGTGGCCGAGTTCGCCGGCTCGCCCGATGACGCGATGGACCTGATCAAGCCCTGGATCCCACGCGTCCTGCGGATCGACCGGCGCCGCTTCGCCCCGACCGTCGCGATGTACGGCAACCTCGGTGTCCGCGCCAACCGGCCACAGGCCTGGTCCGACCTCGCCGGCTGGCTCGACGAGATCGGGCCGGCCCCGGACGACTCGGACGACCCGGAGGACGCGCTGCTGCTGCTCCTTCGCAACGCCGGCCGGGCACGAACAGGCCGCGATCCGGGACCGGCCGTACGCGACCGCGCGGTGATCGCATCGCTCACCGATCCGATCACGATGACCCTGGCCGGGTCGATCACCCGCGCGCTCGGCGAGCATGAGCTGAGCGGGCGCCTGTTCCGCAACGCCGGGCAACTGGCACGCAGCAGCGGCGCCCTCGGCGCGCTCGCGTGGAACCTCGAGTACCAGGCGGCTGATGCGATCTCGCGCGGCAGGCTGGGGCTCGCCGAGGCCCACGCCGAGGAGGGCTGCCAGTTCTCCGCCGAGGTCGGCCAGCCGAACACGGCATGCCGCAACCGAGGGCTGCTCGCGCTGTCGGCGGCCATCCGGGGCCGGGCGGACGCCGGAGAGCTGGCCTCCGGCGTGCTGGCCGAGGCGAGCGACCGCGACCTGGCCGACGCCAAGTTCTACGCCAGGCGGGCACTCGGGCTCGTCGAGCTGGTCGCGGGCAGGCATCGCGAGGCCGTACGGCACTTCGAGGCGGTCGGCGTCTGGGACGCCGACGAGCCCCCGGACCTCGCCATGGCCATCGTCCCCGACCTCGTCGAGGCCCTGGTCCGCGCCGGTGAGCGGGATCGGGCCGCCGCGGCCACGGCCCGCTACGCGCAATGGACCGAGCGCATCGCGTCGCCGGACCTGGGCGCACTCGCGGCCCGCTGCCAGGCGCTGGTCCGCACCGACGGCGGCGCCGAGGCCCACTACGCCGAGAGCCTGCGGCTGCATGCCAGGTCGGACGCTCCGCTGGAGCACGCCCGGACGGAGCTGCTGTTCGGCGAGCAACTGCGGCGTGACCGGCGACGTACCGAGGCTCAGGAACACCTGCGCGCCGCGGCGGAGACCTTCCGCCGCATCGGCGCCCTCACCTGGGCCGAGCGCGCGCTGGGCGAGCTGCGCGCCACCGGGGAGTCGGCCCGGACCCGCGCGCCCGAGGCGGACACGCTGAGCACGCTCACCCCACAGGAGCTGCGCATCACGCTGGCCGTCGGAGAGGGGCTGACCAACCGGGAGATCGCCGGGCAGCTGTTCCTCAGCCCGCGCACCGTGGACTACCACCTGCGCAAGGTCTTCCAGAAGGCCGGCATCACCTCGCGGGCCGAGCTCATGCGGCTGGTCCTCTCCGAGCGATCCGCCTGAGACCGGCGATTTCACTGATTCGGCGGCCGCCTGGGCCTTCCTAACGTGGGGACGTCAATCCCTCACGGGTCATGACGATGTCGGCCGGTGGGGCACACGAGTGCCACGCCCGCAAGCCCGTCGTCGGCCCTGGAGCGTGCCGGACGGCTCGCTCCCAGAACATTCACCGAAGGAACACGTTCATGTCTTCCGCGGATATCGACGACGGCCGGCGCGCCGGTCTCAAGCAGTGGCTCGGGCTGGTGGTGCTGGTCCTGCCCGCCATGTTGCTGTTCATGATGCTCACCATCCTGTTCCTGGCCATTCCCCAGCTGGCCGCGGAGCTCCGGCCGACCAGCACCCAGTCATTGTGGATCATCGACATATACGGGTTCCTGATGGCCGGGCTGCTGGTCACCATGGGCACGCTGGGAGACAGGATCGGTCATCGCCGCTTGCTGATCGCCGGCGCGGTCGTCTTCGCCCTGGTCTCGCTGGCCGCCGCGAACACCTCCGACCCCGCTCTGCTGATCCTGTGGCGAGCCGTCCTGGGCGTCGCGGCCGCCACCCAGATGCCCGCCACCCTGGGCCTGATCTTCGCCACGTTCGCCGACGCGCGGCAGCGGGGAGTCGCCGTCGGCGTGTGGTCGGGCGGCATCTCGGTGGGCACCGGTCTCGGCCCCGTGCTCGGCGGGGCGCTGCTGGAGACGTACTCCTGGCGTGCGGCGTTCCTGGTGGCCGTGCCGGTCATGGTGGTGGTGGCGATCGGCGCCCTCCTGCTGCTGCCCGACAACCGCAACCCGGCGGCGGGCCGGCCCGATCTGTTCAGCGTGGCGCTGTCGCTGGCGACACTGCTGCCCGTCGTCTACGGCGTCAAAGAGCTGGGCAAGGCCGGCACCCTCGCGACGGCGCTGGTGAGCATCGTGGTCGGGCTGGCGTTCGGAGGGTGGTTCGTGCTGCGCCAGCTGCGGTTGCCGGAGCCGCTGCTGGATGTGCGGCTGTTCGCCCACCGCGCGGTCAGCGGTGCGCTGGGCGTCTTCCTGCTGGCCGCGATCGCGCTCGGCGGCGTGTACCTGCTGGTCACGCAGTACCTGCAGCTGGTGGAGGGGCTCTCCCCGCTGCAGGCGGGGCTGTGGGTGCTGCCGGGGGCGGCCCTGCTGGTGCTGGTCTCGACGGTCTCCCCGATCCTGGTACGGCGGGTCCGTCCGGGGTATCTCATCGCGGCCGGACTGGTCGTACAGGTGATCGGCTACCTGATGCTCACCCAGGTCGGCGCCGTCGGCGGGCTGCCGCTGCTGGTCGCGGGCTTCATGGTGCTCTATCCGGCGGTCGCGCCGTCCATGGCGCTGACCACCAACCTGGTCGTGGGCTCCGTGCCGCCGCAGAAGGCGGGTGCGGCCTCCGGGCTCGCGACAACCTGCAGCGACCTGGGCATCTCGCTCGGCATCGCCATCATCGGCAGCATCGGCGCCGCCGTCTACCGTAGCCGGATCAGCGGCGAACTGCCCGGCGGCCTGCCGCCGGAAGCCGTCGCGGCCGGCAGCGACAGCCTCGACGGCGCGGTCTCGGCGGCACAGGGGTTGCCGGGCGAGCTCGCCGCGCAGGTCCTCGCCCCCGCTCGCGAGGCCTTCGCGGGCGGGCTCAACGTGGCGGCCGTCGTCGCGGCGGTCATCGCGGGCGGCGCGGCGATCCTCGCGCTCCTCCGGCTGCGCCACATCCCGCCCACCGGCTGAGAAGGGAATCCACCATGGTGTCGATCCGTCGCGCGACGGCCGACGACGCGGCGACCGTTCACGGCTTGCTGCGCGAGCTCGCTGAGCACCAGAGTCAGGGGGCTGCGATCACCGTGAGCGTGGATCGCATGGAAGAGCTGCTCCGGCGTCCCGAGATCACCTACCTGATCGCGGAGAGGGACGGACGGGCGATCGGGTACGTGTCCTGGCTGGAGCGGGTCAGCCTGTGGTCGGGCGGCGACTATCTCGCGCTCGACGACCTCTACGTGCGCGCCGGAGAGCGCGGCCACGGGGTCGGGGAACGGCTGATGCGCGCGGTCTCCGCCGCCTCGGACGGCAGGGTGATCCGCTGGGAGGTCGCCGAGAGCAACGTGGCGGCACAGCGGTTCTACCAGCGCATCGGGGCCGGCCTGGTCGCCAAGAAGATCTGCCGATGGCAGGAGGTGGAGTCCCACGCCGCCGGGGAGCCATGATGGGTCCGCGGGCCAAGCAGACGCTTGGCCGATGAGGCGGGGGAGTGGGGCGGTGGCCCGGAGCCCGGAGCCCGGAGTCGTTCGGGTCGCGCGCTGTGCGGTGCGCGGTGCGGCTCAGTGGGGGACCACTCCGTTCGCGAGGACCCGGCGGTAGGCGGTCACGCGGTCCTCGGCGCTGTCCAGGCAGCAGCTGGAGCATTTCACCGCTTCGTCGGAGGTGTAGTAGAGGCAGCACGTGTTGCGCAGGTAGAACAGCCCTTCGCGATCGCCCTCTCGCAGCCTGATCACTTCGCCGAGCTTTTCCAGGCCGCCGGTGGAGGCGGCGAGGAACTCCTCGTAGGCCCGTTGCAGCCGATCGACGTCGCCGCCGAGTCGGCTGGCGATGCAGAACGCCGCCGCGCACCCGTGCGCCACTCCGCCATGGAGCTGGCGCAGGCCCGCCCGGGTGCGCGTACGCATGGCGTGCGCGAGCGGGAGGAGATGCTCGTCGAGCACCCAGGAGACAAGCGTGTCGACGGGCGCCTCCACGGCGTTCGGCTCGCGTAGCGCGACCGCCTCGAACCCGTGGTGCTCGGAGAGCCGGATGGCGACGTTGTCCGGTCGCATGTCCACGACCACCCGGTCGAGCGCCCATGCCAGCAGCGCGGACGCGGTCACGGTGCCCGCGTACACGGCCATGACGGTCAGTGCGGTGGCGTGATCCGACTTCTGGCCGCTGGCCACCCGCTCGGCTTCGAGTACGCGGGAGAGTTCGTCCGATGAGGAGTCGAGCAGCCGGTCGCATGCGATCCAGCCGTCGTGCGGCGTCAGGCCACGTTCAAGCCGGAAGCGATCCCCGAACGACTCCAGTCGCGAAAAGACATCCATCACTGCACAACCGCACTACGTATCGCCATAGTAGAGAATGATACCCATAACGGGTATACGGTTTCCAGGGCCGGACGACCGCTCCAGGCCCCGGTCGCCGGCCCCGGGAACTGCACGGTGCGGTCGTGGGTTACGACCAGCTCGTGCCCAGGAGGGGCCACCCGGTGTGGTCCGGGGAGCGGGTGCGGCTGTCGTTTCATGTGGAAGCCTGGAGGAGCCGGGTCGTATAGGCGTGGGACGGGGATCGGGCCAGGTCGTCGGCCGGGCCGTGCTCGACGACCCGGCCCGCCTGGAGGACCAGGATGCGGTCGCACGACTGGACGGCCTCGCCCAGGTCGTGGGTGACGAGCAGGACGGCGAGGCCGCGTTCGACGGCCAGGGATCGCAGCGTGGTGGCGATCCCCGCGCGGGTGGAGACGTCCAGCATGGAAGTGGCCTCGTCCGCGATGAGCAGCGCGGGGCTGCCGGCGAGAGCTCGGGCGATGGACACCCGCTGGCGCTGGCCGCCGGACAGCTGGCCGGGGAAACGGGCGAGGAACCCGGAATCGTCCGGCAGCCCGGCGGCGGTCAGCGATTCCCGGACGCGGCCGAGCCGCTCGCCCCGGGGCACTCCGGCCACCGCCAGCGGCTCGGCCACCAGCGCCGCCACCCGCATGCCGGGGTGGAGCGAATCGTAGGGGTCCTGGTGGACGAAGCCGATCCGTCGTCGCAGGCGGCGCAGTGCACGGCCGGCCGTCAGCTCCCGGCCTTCGAGCGTCACGCGACCGGCGGTCGGTTTGATGAGACCGAGCAGAATCCGGGCGAGCGTGCTCTTGCCCGATCCGCTCTCTCCCACGAGGCCGACGATCTCGCCCGCGCCGATCTCGAGGTCGACGTCGCGCAGCGCGTCCACGACACGTGAGCGGGCCCGGTAGGTGTGCCGGATGCCTGACGCGCTGACCACGGTGCTCCCCGACGGGCTGTCGACGCGGGGCACGTTCGGGTAGGAGGGGTGGTCCGGCTCGTCGTGACGGTGGCAGGCGACCTGCGCCTCTCCGCGTGCGACCAAGGGCGGCGTCTCCTCGCGGCAACGGTCGACGGCGAGCGGGCAGCGGGCCGCGAACGCGCAGCCGGGCGTGACGTGCCCGAGGGCGGGCGCGGATCCGGGGATGCTGCCCCAGGCGACCTCGCGGTCGGCGACGGGGGTCGCGCTGAGCAGTCCTGCCGTGTAGGGGTGGGCGGAGGCCGGGGACAGCGCGCGAGCCGGGCGGACTTCGGCGAGGCGGCCCGCGTACATGATGGCGACGCGGTCGGCGTACGGCAGCAGCCCGGTCAGGTCGTGCGAGACGATCAGCATGCTGGTGCGGAGCCCGGCCAGGAGGGCGAGGACCTGCCGCTGGGTGATGGCGTCCAGCCCGGTGGTGGGTTCGTCCGCGACCAGCAGGTCCGGCTCGCCGGCCAGGGCGAGCGCGATGGCCACCCGCTGGCGTTGCCCGCCGGACAGCTCGTGCGGATATGACCTGAGCATCGTCCGCTGGAGTCCGACGCGGTCGAGCAGGTCGGCGGGCTGGGCCGTGCCGCCGTGCAGGGTGAGCATCTCGGCGAGCTGGGCACCGACGCGGTGCACGGGGCTGAGCCCGGTCATCGCGCCCTGCGGCACGGTGGCGACGCGGGTGCCGCGCACACCTGTCCAGTCGGTCCGTCCGACCAGTTCGTGTTCGCCCAGCACCGCGGAGCCGCCGACCTGTGACGTGGAGGGGAGCAGGCCGAGCAGGGTGCGGGCCAGCGAGGTCTTGCCGCAGCCGCTCTCGCCGACCAGCGCCAGGATCTCGCCGTCGGCGATGTCGAGGTTGACGTGCGAGACCGCGGCCAGGCCGCCGTACCGGACGGTCAGGTCGCGTACTTTCAAGGTCATCGGGCAGCCTCCCGCAGGGCAGGGTTGAGCCGTTCCTCCACCGCGACGCCGATCAGGGCGAGGGAGAGCACTGTGAGCGTGATGGCGGCACCGGGCGGCAGCGCCCACCACAGCCAGGCGTCGGACAGGAAGACGCCGTTGGTCTGCACCCAGTAGAGCGTGGTGCCCCAGCTCGGCGAGGTCGGGTCGCCGAGGCCGAGGAAGGACAGGGTGGCGTCGTAGATGATGGCGACCTTCGCGGTGCGGACGAAGACCGGGATGAGCAGCGGCCCGATGAGGTACGTGCCGTGGCGGGCCAGCAACCACCAGGCCGGTGCGCCCATGGCCCGCGACACCTCCAGATGGCCGCGGGACCAGGCGGTGAGCACCCCGGCTCGGAGCACGCGGGCGGGGACCGGCCACAGGATGAGCGCCAGGATCGCCGCCCGTATGCCGAAGGACTGGCCGAGGAAGGCGGCCGCCAGGATGTAGAGGATCAGCTCGGGCAGGATCAGCAGGACGTCCGCGCCGCGCATCAGCGAGACCGACAACCAGCGCGGGCCGATCCCGGCGGCGCCGCCGATGATCGCGGCCAGCAGCGTGGTGCAGACGGCGACGATGAACGCCAGGCCCAGGGACGTGCCGGCGCCCACGATGAGCTGGTCGAGCAGGTCCCGGCCGAGATCGTCGGAACCCAGCGGCAAGCCTGCCCGCGGCGGTGCGTACGGCTCGGCCACCCGCTCGCGCCCCGCCTCGTCCGGCAGGGCGACTCCGTACGCCGCGATGGCGACGATCGCGACGAGGACGCCGACGCCGATCACTCCTTGCGCGCCGAGCAGGTTCCGGCGCGGCGCCTTGAGGAACATCATCTCCGGTCTCCGGTTCTGGCACGGGGATCCAGCAGCGGGTACGTCGCGTCGGCCAGCGCGTTCATGAGCACCACCATGACGGTGAGCACCAGGAACGCCCCCTGCATGAGCGGGTAGTCGCGGGCGGTGATCGCGTCGAAGGTGAGCCGCCCGAGCCCGGGATAGGCGAAGACGGTCTCGACCACGATGGCCCCGGCGGCCAGGAAGCCGATCTCCAGCATGAGGATCGTGTGCACGGGCAGCAATGCCGGGCGCAGGGCGTGCCTGCGCACGAGCCTGCCGTACGGCACTCCGCGGGCGTGGGCGTGCTGCACCGGCTCGCTGGTCAGTACGGTGAGCAGGGACGAGCGGGTGTAGAGGAACAGATATCCCATGCCGGTGACGGTCAGCGTCGTCACCGGAAGGACCAGGTGCTGCAGGACCCCGCCGACCGTCACCCCTTCCGGCCCGGCCACGCCGTAGGTGGGCAGCAGCTGGAGCTTCACCCCGAACAGGACGATCAGCAGCATGCCAAGCCAGAACTGCGGGACCGAGTCGGCGACCACGGCCGCGCCGAGCAGCCCGGAGCCCTTGCCGCGGCGGCGACGCAGGGCGCCCGCGACGCCCAGCGTCACCCCCAGGACGGCGGTCACCGCAGTGCTGGTGCCCACCAGGAGCAGCGTCCACGGCAGCGCGTCCGCCAGCGCCTGGGTGACGGGCCGGCCGTCCGACAGCGAGGTGCCGAGATCCAGGGTGAACACGCCCGTCAGGTAGTCGAGGAACTGCTGGGGGAGCGGCCGGCCGAAGCCGTACTGCGTGGCGATCTGCGCGCGCTCGTCGGCGGTCAGCCTGGCCAGCGCCTCCGGGCTGCCGAACAGCTTGAGCGGGCCACCCGGGAGCGCCCGGGGGAGCGCGAAGTTGAGCGTGAGCGCGACCAGCAGCACCGAGAGGTATTCGGCCAGCCTGCCGGCGATGTAGCGGGGGTAGCCGCGGCGGACGGCTTGGACCGCCGTCATCCGAGCCGGTAGTCGACGAGGGAGAACTTGTTCAGCGCGCCGGAGCCGTTCTGCCAGGTCCAGCTGCTGTAGACGTCCTTGCGGAAGGCGTAGGCGCCGTTGCGGTAGTACAGGGTGAGGAACGGCAGCTGCTCCGCTATCTGGGCCTGGAGCTTCTTGGCGGCCTCCGTTCTGGCCTCCATGGTGGGTGCGGCGGTCATGGTGGCGATCGTCTCGTCGACGGCCGGGCTCTTGAAGCCGACGACATTGAGGCTGCCGTCGTCCGGGTCGGAGGCCAGGAGCTGGGCGATGGTGCCGCTGCTGAGCATGACGGGAGCGGACCAGCCCCACATGGACATGTCGTAGTTGCGGCCCTTACGGACGTCGTAGTCGGGCCAGACCTTGGCGTCGAGGGAGTCGGAGTCGAGCGAGGTGACCTTCACCGCGACGCCCGCGTTCTCGAGCATGTCGCGGATCAGCTCGGCGCTGCGCAGCCGGTCCGTGGAGGCGCTCTGCACCAGCAGCTCGTACGACATGGGCTTGCCGTCCAGCACCCGGATCCCGTCCGGTCCCGGCTTGGCGCCGAGAGCGTCGAGCTCCCGCTTGGCGGCCTCGGCGTCGAAGATCGGCGGGAGCCGGTCTCCCTTGATGGGCGACTCCGCGTGGATGAAGCCGGGGTTGCCCGGGGTGCCCTGGCCGAGCAGCGCCGTCTTGACCAGATCCCCCGTGTCGATGGCCTTGGCCAGAGCCCGGCGTACCTCGGGGCGGTCGAACGGCGGTCTGGTCGTGTTGAACGCCAGCAGCGTGGAGGCGAACTCGGTGCCCTTGACCACGCCGATGCCCGGCTGCCTTTCCAACGTCGCGAGCTGCTGCGGGGGCACGATGCGCGTGGACATGTGCACCTCTCCGGTGCGCAGGGCGGCGAACTGGGTGGACTCCTCCGGGATCACCGCCACCTTGATCGAATCCACTTTGGGCTTGCCCAGGGCATAGGCGGGGTTGGCGGTGAGGGTGTAGCCGCGGGCGTTGTCGTACTGGGTCAGCTTGTACGGCCCGCTGCCGACGGCTTTGTCCACCCCTGCCGTGCTCACCTTCTGCACCGACTCCCACAGGTGCTTGGGAAGGATCGCCATGTCGGCCAGGATCCGGCGCGGAAACTCGGGGTCGGGCGCCTTGAGCGTCATGGTCACGACATCGCCACTGGCGCTGACCTTCGCGATCGGGCGGACGTCGACCGACGAGTCGCCTTCCATGTTCTTGCGGTAGAAGTCGACGCTGAACACCACGTCGTCGGAGGTGAGCGGCTTGCCGTCGTGCCAGGTGACGCTCGGCCGGAGCGGCAGGGTGAACGTCTTGTTGTCGGAGGTCTTGATCTCTTTCGCCAGGAGCGGCGCGACGCCGTCGCCCCGCACGATCACCAGCGTGTCGAAGAGCAGTTTCACCAGGTTGTTGCCCGGGTAGCCGGTCTGGTTGGTGAACGGCGTGAGCGTGCCCTCGTCAGAGGAGATGGCGATGGTGATGCTCTTGGCCTGCCGGGTGCCGGGGGCGCTGGGTGCCGTGCCGGTGCTGGATCCGCAGGCCGTGAGGAGCGCGAGGGAGAGCAGCGCAGCGGTGGTTCGGTGGTACAAAACAAAACCTCCGGGGGGTATATGAGGTGCAGGATGACCCCATCGGGGAGGGCGTGCGTTGCACGTGACTCTATAGGTCCGCTACGTAGATGCAAGAGTCCATTGTGTAAACACCGTAATTCGCATTGAGCTGCGATGACGTGCCCGCCTGGGCTTCTTCGGTCAGCGCTCGTGCATGGGATGGGTAGGCAACCTACTATGCCGACTAATAGTCGTGTCGCCGGTCGGCCACCTGGGCTCAGGCTCGGTTTGGAATACGGTAGGGGGGTATGGTACGTTCAAGGAGTCGGAAGGGGGAGACATGGTCGGATACAGCGACAGCAAGCAGGACCAGCTGCGGCGGCTGCGCCGGATCGAGGGTCAGGTGCGGGGGTTGCAGCGGATGGTCGAGGGCGACAAGTACTGCATCGACGTCCTGACGCAGGTGTCGGCGGCCACCAGTGCCCTGCAGTCGGTCGCGATCTCTCTGCTGGAGGATCACCTGGCGCACTGTGTCGCCGAGGCCGCCGCTCAGGGCGGGCCGGAGGCTCAGGCGAAGGTCAAAGAGGCTTCCGACGCCATCGCGCGGCTCGTTCGTTCCTGACAGACATCACCGGAAAGGGTTGATCGATATGGCTACCGCTACCTACACCGTCACGGGCATGACCTGCGGGCACTGCGTGAGTTCGGTGAAGGAGGAGGTCGGTGAGGTGTCCGGGGTCACTTCGGTTGAGGTTGACCTGGCGAGCGGCCTGCTGACCGTGGAGAGCGACAGCCCCGTGGAGGCGGCGGACATCGTGGCCGCGGTCGAGGAAGCGGGCTACGAGGTGGCGGGTCGGTCATGAACGCGGCAACCAAGCTGGGTGCCTACGTCGTGGGGCTGGCCGTCGTCTTCGGCGGTGCCCTGGGCGTCGGTAACGCGGTGGGGGAGGTCGGCCCGGCCCCGGCGAAGCCGGAACACGGGGCGACCCATTCGACTCCCGCCGCTGAGAGTCATGGCGGTCATGCGGAGGCCACCGCAACAGCGAAGGGCGATACCCCTGGGGGGCTCCAGGTGTCCGAGAGCGGCTACACCCTCAACCCGTTGACCGCCGTCAAGCCCGGCGAGCCCACGGATTTCCGTTTCACCGTGACGGGTCCCGATGGCAGGCCGGTGACCGACTATCAGGTCGAGCATGACAAGAAGCTGCATTTCATCGTGGTGTCGCGGGATCTGGCGAGCTTCCAGCATGTGCACCCGGACATGGCCGCCGACGGCGTGTGGTCGGTGAAGCTGACGCTGGATGACCCGGGTGCGTACCGGGCTTTCGCCGACTTCACCCCGACGGGTGGGAGCGGCTTGACCCTCGGTGCGGATCTGCTGGTCGCGGGTGACTACAAGCCGCAGCCTCTTGCTCCGGTGGCTCGTACGGCTGAGGTGGACGGTTACGCGGTGTCCTTGGCGGGTGATCTCGTGCCCGGCCAGGCCAGCAAGCTGACGCTGAGCGTGAGCAAGGACGGCAAGCCGGTGACGGACCTGCAGCCGTATCTGGGAGCGTACGGGCATCTGGTGGCGTTGCGGGCCGGTGATCTGGCCTACCTGCACGTGCATCCGGAGGAGAGCGTGAAGGCGGGGCCGGAGATCACCTTCTACGCCGAAGTGCCCAGCGGCGGCGACTACCGGTTGTTCCTGGATTTCCAGCATGACGGCAAGGTCCGTACCGCGGACTTCACCGCTCAGGCCGGTACCGGACAGCCCAAAACCACGGCTGAGCCGAGCGCGAGCCCTTCTCACGGCAACGACTCGCATTGATCGCAGGACACGAGGAAAGGAGATGTGATGTCTTCCCTGGCTGAAGGCAGGGCTGTCGAGCTGTCGATCGGTGGCATGACCTGCGCGTCCTGCGCGAACCGGATCGAGCGCAAGCTGAACAAGCTCGAGGGTGTGAGCGCGACGGTGAACTACGCGACGGAGAAGGCGAAGGTCACCTTCCCGGATGGCGTGGATCCGCAGCAGTTGATCGCCGAGGTGGAGAAGGCCGGCTATACCGCCGCGCTGCCCGCGCCGCCCGCCGAGTCCGGCACCGGGGCCGAGCAGGAGCCTGCCGATGAGCTGCGGCCGCTGCGGCAGCGGTTGATCACCGCGGTGGTGCTGAGTGTGCCGGTGGTCGCGATGGCGATGGTGCCGGCGTTGCAGTTCACGAACTGGCAGTGGTTGTCGCTGGTGCTGGCGGCGCCGGT